>JALZEC010000133.1 GCA_030862235.1 Actinomycetota bacterium
CCACCACCGTTCTCCGCTACTTCACTACGGCAGGATCAGGTGGAGATCGCCGAACTCGTGCCAGCGGTAGCCGGCCTGGAGGGCGTGGCGGTACGACCGCTCCAACACCTTCCGGCCGGCCACCGCCTCGAGCAGCTGGAGGTGGGAGGCCTCGGGCTCGTGCCAGCCGGTGATGATCCCGTCCACCGCCCGCACCCCACGTCGCCCGGTGATGACGAGGTCGGTCCACCCGCTGCCCGGGTGCACCCGTCCCCGCTCGTCGGTGACGGTCTCGATGGCCCGAGTGGCGGTGGTCCCCACGGCGATCACCCGGTGGCCGTTGGCCCGAGCGGCGTCGACCAGCTCGGCGGTGGCGGCCGGCACCCGGTACCGCTCGGGGTACGGGGGCTCCCCCGTCTCCTGGGAGGACACGCCGGTGTGCAGCGTGAGGGGGGCGAACACGATCCCCGTCCGCACCAGCGCGCTGACCAGCTCGGGCGTGAACGCCCGGGCGGCGGAGGGCATCTCCGCACTGCCTGGCTCGGAGGCGAAGACGGTCTGGTAGGCCGACAGGGGCCACGCCTCGGAGGCGCAGCCGTACCGGATGGCCCGCCCGAACCGGTCGAGGTAGGCCAGGACCGGCTCGGGCAGCCGCAACGCCGCCGTCCACAGTCGCACGGGCCCACCGTGTCCGACCGGGAAGGGGGCGAGCAGCTGCGCCGTCCCCCCGTCGGGCAGGGGCACGACCTCTCCCGGAGACGCGGTCAAGAACGGGTGGCTGCCTGCCTGGCACGGCGTCCGCACCTCCACCATCCACAGCCCGCCCGGCAGCTCGCCCGACAGGTGGACGAGCCTGCCGTCCAAGGTCGGCACCGCCGCCGGCAGGGTGGCGGAGGTGTTCACCACCAACACGTCCCCCGGGTCCAGGAACCGCCCCAGGTCGGCGAACTCGGTGTCCACCAGCCGCCCGTCCCACTTCCAGGCGACCAACAGGCGAGCCTGGTCGCGCCGCTTCCCGGTTCCCTCGATCGGTCCCGGCGCGATCCGTTCTGGCGGAAGGTCGAAGTCGAGGACGGGAACGTCCAGGACGAGCGTCATCCCGCCACCCCCGAAGCCACGGCGTCCACCGGGGCCAGCCTCCGGGCCGCGTACCGTCCGCTGGGCAGGTCGCCGTCGATCAGGACCCGCAGGCCGGGCACGCTCTCCTCCGGCGGCGGGCAGTCGGAGATGTCGTCGCCGGGGAACGCCTCCTGGTGCATCTGCGTGTTCATGTCGCCCGGGTCGACCCGGTACACGCGCAGGTCGGGCCGCTCCGCGCCCCACACGGCGAACAGCTGCTCGAGGGCCGCCTTGGAGGAGCCGTACCCGCCCCACCCTTCGTACGGCTCCACGGCGGCATCGGATGTGACGGCCAGGATGCGGGCCCCCGGTCGCAGAGCCCCGAGGGCGAGCTGGGTCAGCCGCAGCGGCGCGGTCACGTTGACCGCGTACACCCGCTCGAAGACCTCGATCGGGTAATCGGCCAGGCCCGGTTGGGGACTGGGACCGAGGAAGCTGGCGTTGTGGACGAGGAGGTCGAGACCGCCCAGGCCCGAGGCGGCGGCGACCAGCTCCTGGCGGTGCAGCTCGTCGGCCACGTCCCCGGCGATGGCCCGGAGGGGACCCCCGCCTCCGGCCCGGAGCTCTGCCGCCGCCCGCTCCAACGCGGCGCCGCCCCGGGCGTCGATGACCAGGCCCCAACCGTCGGCGGCCAGGCTGCGAGCGAGAGCGAGTCCGAGGCCGCGAGAGGCCCCGGTGATGAGTGCGTTCCTGCGTGTCGTCATGCCGGCAACCTACGAACGCGACCCCTCGGCGCGCATCGGGCGCGAGACGGGTTTCTCCTCCGTCGAAAGACCTAGGACGGTGGCTCTGCCAGGCCGTGGCGCACAGCGAACAGCGCGGCCTGGGTGCGGTCGGTCAGCCGCAGCTTGGCCAGGATGCTGCTCACGTGGGTCTTGACCGTCTTCTCGGAGACGAACAGGGACTCCGCCAGTTCCCGGTTGCTCAGTCCCCGCCCGAGCAGGGCCAGGACCTCGCGCTCCCGCGGTGTGAGCTCCTCAACCCCGGCCCCGCTCGCTCCCGGTCCCCGGGCCACCTCGTCCATGAGCGCCGCGACGACCTGCGGGTCCAGGACCGCCCCGCCCCCACCGACGTTGCGCACCGCTTCCTCCAGCTCGGCCGGAGCCACGTCCTTCAGGAGGTATCCCGACGCCCCGGCCCGCACCGCCGGCACGACCTGGTCGTCGCCGGCGAAGCTGGTCAGCACGATCACCCGGGGCGAACCGGCCAGGGCCCGGATCCGCCCGATGGCCTCGATGCTTCCCCCACCGGGCATGAGCAGGTCGAGCAGCACCACGTCGGGGCGGAGCCGGCCGGCAGCGGCCACCGCCTCCTCGGCCGTGCCCGCCTCGCCCACCACCTCGATCCCCTCGCGTGAGGACAGGAACGACTGCAGTCCTTGGCGCACGATCGGGTGGTCGTCGACGACCAGCACCCGCACGGGCGGGCCGGTCGAGGCCGAGGGCGACGCCCCGCCGGCAGGCTCCGTCATCGGGGCACCTCGACGCGCACGGTCGTGCCCCGGCCGGGAACCGAGTCCACGGTCAACGTCCCGCCCAACGACTGCGCCCGCTCCCGCATCGACGTCAGCCCGAGCCGGCGGGAGCGGACAGCCCGGGCGGTGGGGTCGAACCCCTTCCCGTCGTCGCTGACGACCAGCGACACCCGGTCTTTCCCGAAGTCGAGCGCCACCCGCAAGGAGGACCCCCCCGCGTGGCGGACGGCGTTGGTCACCGCCTCTTGGAAGATGCGGAACAGCTCCCGCTCCACCTGCCCCGGAAGTCGACCCTGGTCACCGCTCGCCGTCACTTCGACGCCCAGACCGTGGGCCCGGCCCACGACCTCGAGGTGCTTGCGCACGGTTGCCGCCAGGCCGTCCGGCTCCAGGGCCGGCGGACGCAGCTCGAAGATCAACGAGCGCAGCTCCCCGAACAGGGCGTCGACCAGCGAGGCCGCCCGGGCCAGCTCCTCTCGAGCCCGGCTGGGATCGGCCTCCACCCTCGACGCCGCCGTCTCGATCGTTAGCCGCAGGCTGAACAGCGACTGGGTCATGGCGTCGTGCAGCTCCCGGGCGAGCCGGTTGCGCTCGTCGAGCACCGACAGCTCCCGGCTCTGCTCGAACAGGCGGGCGTGTTCGATCAGGACCCCGGCGTGGGCGGCCAGGACCTGTACGAGGCGCTCGTCGTCCTCGCTGAAGGCGGCGGCCGAGATCTTGTCGGTGAGGTAGAAGGCGCCGATGACGTCGCCCTTGAACACGATGGGCACCCCGAGGAAGGACCTCATCCGGGGATGGGTCGACGGCCACCAGCCGCGGAACCGGGGGTCGGTGGTGATGTCCGTCGTGCGGTAGGGCTCGGTTGACAACAGCATGGCGCCCAGCAGGCCGTGCGTCCGTGGGAGCGGCCCCATGGCCTCGACCTCGGCGTCGGTCATCCCCGCCGGGATGAAGCGCTCGAACCCGCTCCCGCCCTCGTCAGGAGTGCCCAGCGCGGCGTAGCGGGCGCCCACCAGCTCTCGGGCGGTGTGCACGAGCCGCTCGAGCACGACATCGAGCGACAGGTCTCCGGCCACGCCCAGCACGGCCTCGCTCACCGCAGCCAGGGCACCGCGCTCGTCAGGCACGTCCAGAGGGTAGGGGCGACGAACCCGCTCCGGTCCGAAGGGGCAGAATCCAAGTCGTGCTCCGACGCCTCACCCGCCCCGCCGTCGTGCTGATCGTCGCGGCCGCGGTCCTCGCCACCTGCGCCGAGGACGACGGCGGCAGCCCGGGCGGGACGATCCAATCGGTCGAAGTGGTGAGCCAAAGTGGCGACTACAAGGAGGCGGTCGACGCCACTCCCTCCCCAAACGGGGAAACCGTGTACTTCACCGCCAACAGCTCCACGGGCCCGGGCGTGTTTCGGGTCGCCGCTTCAGGGGGCACGGTCGAAGCGGTCTTCACCGGGGGCCCCTTCCAGCGCCCCTTCGGCATCGCCGCCGACACGAAGGGCGAGCACGTGTACGTATCGGACTCGGACGCCGGGCGCATCTTCGCCCTGCCCCTGGCGGGGGGCGAACCCACTCCCGTGCCGGGAACCGACGGCACGGCGCCGCGGGGACTCGAGGTCGTCCCGGAGGGCGGTGCCGACGTGCTGTACTTCGCCGGGCGCGATCCGTCTGACGGCAGGCCGGCGGTCCTCAAGATCGCGGCCGGCGGCGGCGAGGGGCCGACCGTGGTCAGCAAGGAAGGCCTGTCAGCTCCCGACGCGGTCACCGCCAGCAGGGACGGCGTGGTCTACGCCACCGATCGGGGACCGGCGGGTGACGGCCGGGGCGGAGGGGTGTTCCGCATCCGCGGCTTGGAGGTCACGAAGCTGGCCCCGCTTCGGCCTCCGGTGCTGGCCGGCCTCACCCTCACCCTCGACGAGTCCCTCCTCCTCGTCTCCGCCCTCAGTGGGGAGGGAACCGACGAGGTGCTGGTGATCGACCTCGACTCCCTCCGGACCGACGTCTTCTCGGACACCATCGGGGAGAACGAGTCCGGCGCCGGCCTCCACCGCGCCCACAAGGCCAACGTCTTCGCGTGGGCCGACCTGAACGCGGGCCCGGACCGCCAGTCCAGGGTGTACGTCCTCAGGGCCTGAACCGGCGAGCTCCCCGTTCGGAGCGCGGCAGCGGAGGACATGGGGCCCCTTCTTTGGGACGCCAATCCTCTCCTCCCTCCTTCAAGATACGCTCTTGCCACTCTCAAGACTTGCTCAAGCTTGGAGCGGTGGTGGGCCGGGGGTTGGCCGGTGAGTGAGGCTCGGGTCCTGGTGGTCGAGGACGACGCGTCCGTGCGCGACCTCCTCGTCGCCATCCTCCGGGCGGACGGGTACGAGGTGCACGCCGACCATGAAGGGCTCGCCGCCCTCCGTTCGCTGGGGACGTTCCGTCCCGACCTGCTGCTGCTCGATGCCGGCCTCCCAGACGTGGACGGACACTCCATCGCCCGTCGAATCCGCCAGTCGAGCGACGTCCCCATTGTGTTCGTGACGGGAGCCGACTCACCCGAGGAGATCCGGGCCGGCTTCCGGGCCGGCGCCGATGACTACGTGGTCAAGCCCTTCGACCCCGAGGAGCTGTCGTGGCGAGTGCGAGCCGTCCTGCGCCGGAGCGGCCGCGTCCCCGAGGTGTTCGAGGTCGGCGACCTGGTGGTGGACGAGGGGTCCCACTCGGTCACCCGCGCCGGTGCCGTCATCGCCCTCACCGTGATCGAGTTCAAGCTGCTGAGCGTGCTGCTTCGGAACCGCCACCGAGTGGTTCCGAAGTCCCAGCTGCTCTGGGAGGTGTGGGGGTACGAGGGAAACGACCACGTGGTCGAGGTCCACATGAGCTCCCTCCGACGGAAGCTGGAGGCCCACGGCCCGCGCCTCATCCTCACCGTCCGCGGCGTCGGCTACATCCTGCGGCCGTAGGGGGACGTTGCGCCCCGAGGGGTGGCTGGCGGTGTGCAGCGGCCCCGCGCCACCAGCAATCAGCTCACCCGGATCGTCCCCTTCATCCCGTAGGCCCAGTGGCCCGGGAGGTGGCAGCCGAACAGGAGGAGGCCCGACCGGGGAAAGGCGACGGTCGTCTCCGCCCGCCCGCCCGCGGCCACCGACACCTCGCCTGGCCTGTCCCCGTGGTGAGCCTCCGTCCCCGCCTCGTGAACGTCCTGGACCGCCTGGTCACCGACGATGAGCTCGTGAGGGATCGGATCGTGGTTGCTCACGACGAACCGGATCTTCTCGCCTCGCCGAACGGAGACCGACGAGGGCGAGAACTTCGAGTAGGTGACGTCGAGCACGACGGTGCGAACCGCGCCCGGCGGGACGGCCCGCTCCTGACCGCAGCCCGCCAGCCCACCAACCAGGACGAGCGCGAGCACGGCAACCGGCCACGCCCTCCTGGTCACGCGGCCCGCTCCCCTCTCCGGCGTCCTCCAGCGATGACCGCAGCCGTCACCAGGGCGGCGACGGCCACGCCCGCTCCTGCCGCCACAGGCCACGCCATTCGCCTACTTCCCGGTCCCGGGTCATCGCCGGTCCCGGCGTTCGGGCCACGCAGGCCGGTCTCGGCGTTCGGGCCACGCAGGCCGGTCTCGGCGTTCGGGCCACGCAGGCCGGTCTCGGCGTTCGGGCCACGCAGGCCGGTCTCGGCGTTCGGGCCACGC
>JALZEC010000161.1 GCA_030862235.1 Actinomycetota bacterium
CCCTTGCCGCTACCGGCGAGAGGGCGTGCGCTCGGGAACCGCCCACCCGTCTCCTTGTAGGCGTGGGGGGGTCCGAGGAGGGTCCCGAAAGCGCGGGTACCTGCAGACAACAACCGGGGGGTCGGAGGCAGGAGCCCGCTGAAAGCTCTGACGTGAGAGGCAAGGCGCCAGCGGACGCCACTCCCTGTCATGAGGCTCGGGACCGAGCCCCGGACGGACGGCGGTGTCAGTCAGTCCGCAGTTGCTCGGCGGGGCCTGGATGTTGTCGTCATCTGACCACGTCAGCAGTGGTCAGGTGACGACACCTACTCCCCGTCTTGAGGAGGACGGGCCCAGGGGTTGGGGTTGGGGGCGGGGCGGGGAGTGGCATCGCCGTTGGTCGGGCGGTCGTGAGCGCCGGTCTCGCCGTTGGTCGCCCCCCCGTTCAGGACGGGCGGGACCATCGGCTTGAGGTTGCCCAGAGCCCGGGGAGGGGTGCGGAGCGTGACCCGCTCGAGCTCGCGGCTCTCGCCCATGGCGTGCATGAGGTCGGCGAACTGCTCGCCGGTCAGCTGCTCGTCGACCAGCAACCGGTCCCGGGTCGCCTCGACGCAGTGGGCCTTGCGCCCGAGCAGGTCTATGACCTCGTCCCAGCAGGACTTGAGGATCTTGTCCACCTCGGCCCGGAAGGTGGCGTCGGCCAGCAGGTTGGACATGGCGTCGCCCCCGTAGGCGGGCGGGGGGATGGCGGCGTAAGAGAAGAGCGACGGTCCCATGCCGAAGTAGGCGACCATCTGGGCGGCGCGCATGGTCGCCGCCTGGAGGTCCGACGAGGGGCCGCTGGTCGTCTGGTCGTACCAGATCTGCTCGGCGGCCATGCCGGCCAGGCTGACCTTGATGTCGGCGAGGTACTCCTCCTTCGTGCGGGAGAAGCGCTCCTCCAACTCCATCGAGACGACCATGCCCAGGGCTTCTTCCCGCTTCTGGATGGTGATGATGGTGATGGACTTGGCCGGGTCGAGGAACCAGCGGGCCACAGCGTGGCCGGCCTCGTGGATCGAGGTCGCCTCCTTCTCCCACGGGCTGTACTGCACCGGCTGCTTGAGCCCGATCTCGTCGGTCAGCATGGCCTGCCAGATGTCGTCGTAGGTGACGGAGTCCCGACCGCCCTGGAGGGCGAAGATCAGCCCCTCGTTGATGATGTTCTTGATACGGGCCGGGGAGTAGCCGACGGTGGCCTTGGCCAGCTTCTCGATGTCGATCGGCTCGTGCTTCACCTTGGCCAGGTAGTACTCGATGATGTCCTTGCGGCCCTCGGCCGTGGGGTTGCCGACGTGGATCTTGCGGTCGAACCTGCCGGGACGCAGCAGTGCGGGGTCGATGACCGAGGCCCGGTTGGTGGCCCCGATGATCAGCAGGTTGTAGTTGGGTACCTTGGGCTTCATCTTGACCAGCCGCCGGATGTGCCGGAAGCGCCGGCTGGGCACCACCAGACCGTCCATTTGGGTCAGCAGCTCGTTGACCAGCATGCCGCCCATGCTGCCCATGCCGCCCATGATGAAGCGGTTGATCGACCAGAAGTCCCGGCTCTCCCGGGGCATGAGCGGGTCGTCGAGGGCGGTGCGACGGTTGCTGACCTCGCCCCGGGAGCCGGCGACGGCGTCCAGCTCGTCGATGAAGATGACGGCGCCGTTGTACTCCTTGGAGAAGCGGCGGGCCTTCTTGAACATGGCCTTGACCCGCATGTTCCCGATGCCCAGGAACATGGACGTGAACGAGGTGCCGTTGGAGTAGAGGAAGGGGACGTTGGTCTGGCCGGCGATGGCCTTGCCCAGCAGGGTCTTCCCGGTCCCCGGTGGGCCCTCGAACAGGATGCCGTGGGGCGGGTAGCCACCCATCTTGCGGAAGTCCTTGAACCCCTCGAAGAGCTTCACGACCTCCTTGGTGGCGTCCACGATGGCGTCCTGGCCCCGGACGTCGTCGAAGCTCACGTCGTACTCGCCCGGGTAGATCGTGTAGCTCTGGCCCCGGGAGAGGTACCAGAACATGCCCACGAACTGGAAGACGATGATGAAGAAGAAGAACAGCATCTGCAGGACCATGGGCATGGCGGCCCGCAGGAACTCGGGGAACAGCTCACCGATGTGACGGAGGGCATCGAAGGGGCCCTCCCGGACCTGGACCTGCACCAACTGACCTGTGACGCCGTCGCGGAAGATCCGCTCGAAGCCGAACAGCCATGCGTAGGCGAGGTAGCCGAAGACCACCAGCCCCTGGATCATCAGGAGCAGGCGGAGGGGCCGAGGGATGCGAGCTTTTCGGGCCATTCGGCCTCCCGATGAAAGAGAAGTGCTCCCAGTATCGCGGGGATCGCGAAGGGTTGTCGTCACCGCCACCTGTACAAGATCGACACGTACCGACCACAACTGAAATTAGGGTGCCGCCACGGCGCCGAGCCGAGGGGTGGGGCCCCGCCGGGAGAGGAGAACATGCACACGACCGTCGTCGAACTGAACACTTCCGGGGAGCGGATCACCGACATCACCGACCGTGTCGCGTCCTTCTGTCGGGAGCAGGGGGACGGACTGGTGCACGTCTTCCTTCCCCACGCCACCGCCGGTCTGGGCCTGATGGAGACTGGGTCCGGTTCGGAGTCGGACCTGGAGGCGGCGCTGGACCGGCTCTTGCCCCGGGACGACCGCTACCGGCACAGCCACGGGTCGCCCGGCCACGGTGCCGACCACCTGCTCCCTGTGCTGGTCAGCCCGTCGTTGACCATTCCCGTGGAGGGTGGACGGATGCTGCTGGGGACCTGGCAGAGCATCGTCCTCGTCGACCTCAACGAGGACAACCCCCAGCGCAAGGTGCGGCTGACGTTTATGCCCGCGTAAGGGGGACGAGGCCCCGGAGGTCGGCGATCCGGCGGACGCCGTCCACCAGCGCCGGCGGCGTCGCGGAGAAGGCGGGATCGCCGTCACGCCACACATGAACCGGCCGGAGGCCGGCGGATAGGGGCCCCTCGACGTCCGGACCCCAACTGTCGCCCACGAACACCGCCTGGTCGGGGCTCACCTGGCACAGATCGAGCGTGTGGCGGTAGATGCGGGAGTGCGGCTTGCGGGCGCCGGCCCGGGCGGAGGTCACCGCCAGGTCGACCAGGCCGTCCAGGTCGCACTGGGCCAGGGCTCGGTCCAGGTCCCAGTCCCAGTTGGAGCAGACGGCGACGGTGACGCCTGAGGCGCGCAGCTCGGCCAGCACGTCGGGCACCTCGGGGTAGGTGGCCAGGGTGAAGGTCTT
>JALZEC010000195.1 GCA_030862235.1 Actinomycetota bacterium
GGCGATCATGATCTCGACGTCGGCGGCGGTGGCGACCTCCCGCAGCTCGGTGGGCGCGCCCGAGCCGTGGGTGTCGAGGATGGCGATCTCCGACGCCCGCCCCGGGTAGCCCATCTCGATCCGCATCAGGAAGCGGTCGAGCTGGCTCTCCGGCAGGGGATAGGTGCCCTCGTGCTCGACCGGGTTCTGGGTGGCGATGACCATGAACGGGGTGTCGAGCGGGTAGGTGACCCGGTCAACGGTGACCTGCCGCTCCTCCATCGCCTCCAGAAGGGCGGACTGGGTCTTGGGGGACGCCCGGTTGATCTCGTCGCCAAGGACGAGGTTGGCGAAGATGCCGCCCGGGCGGAAGTCGAAGGAGCCGGTGACCCGGTTGTAAACGGTGACGCCGGTCACGTCCGAAGGCAGCAGGTCGGGGGTGAACTGGATACGACCCCAGCTGCACCCCAGGCTGGCGGCCAGGGCCTTGGCCAGGCTGGTCTTGCCCACGCCGGGGACGTCCTCGATCAGAAGGTGGCCCTCGGCCAGCAGGCAGATCAGGGCGAGGCGGATCGGCTCGTCCTTGCCGCGTATGACCGTGGCCACGTTGGCGGCGACGGCCTCGAAGCCTTCGGCGAACGATTGGACGGAGCGGGTCGCGAGTCGTGGCCTGGTCGTGGACAGCGTGCAGGGTCCTCGCTCGGGGGACGGACGGCCCCAAGGGTAGCGCCGGGCCGGCCGGTACCTGGGGCGCCACGGATTGCCTGCCCGCGCGTGGGGTCACGGTGATGCTCGCCCGCCCGGACGAGACCTCGAACCATGACGTTCGGGCACCAAGCCGGCCGCCCTCCCTCGGAGCGTGGGCCCCAACCCCACGCCGGCCCTAGCCTCCAGGCAGGATGCGGGGAGGGAGCATGGACGTTGCGCTGGCGTTCGACGTAGGCGGGACGAAGATGGCGGCCGGCCTCGTCACCGCCGAGGGCGACCTGGTCGCTGACGCGTCGGCGTCCACCCCGACAACCGACGACCCGGAGAAGCTGTTCGCAGTGTTGCTCGCTCTGACCGAGTCGCTGCAGGGCAACGGGGAGATCGTGGTGTGCGGCGTGGGCTGCGGCGGTCCGATGTCTCCTGGGGGTGAGGAGGTGTCGCCCCTCAACATCCCGGGCTGGCGTGACTTCCCCCTTCGGTCGCGCCTGGCGGCCGCCACTGACGTCCCCACGTTCGTGGACAACGACGCCAAGGCTCTGGCCCTGGGAGAGGGGTGGCGCGGGGCGGCGGAGGGCGAGGCCAACTTCATCGCCATGGTCGTCTCGACGGGAGTGGGCGGCGGGATCGTGCTCGACGGCCGCTTGCTGGACGGAGCCCAGGGGAACGCCGGCCACATCGGCCACCTCATCGTCGAGCCCGACGGGCGGGAGTGCACCTGTGGCGCGCGCGGCTGCCTCGAGGCCGAGGCCTCGGGGACGGCCATCGCCGCGGTCACCGGCCGGACGCCGGCGGAGGCCGGGCCGGATGTCATCGACCGCAGCGGCCGGCTCGTCGGGCGGGGGGTGGCGTCGGTGGCCAACCTGCTCGACCTTCAGCTGGCGGTGATCGCCGGAGGGGTCGCGCTCGGGTTCGGCGAGCCCTTCTTCGCCGCCGCCCAGGCCGAGCTCGACGCCCGGGCCCGGCTCGACTTCTCGCGCGGAGCCCGGATCGTCCGTGGCGGACTGGGCAAGATGGGAGGCGTGGTGGGCGCCGGGGCGGTCGGCTGGAGGGGGCTGGGTCGGTCACCGGTATGAGTTTGCGGGGCGCAGCGTGGGGCGGCCGGTGAGCATCGGCCGGGCATGGTTGTGGCGGGTGGCACGGGTGGTCGCCCGGAGGCCGGACCTGTGGCGGGTGGCGGCCGTCCAGCTCCGCCGCCTCACCCCCAACGGCTGGTGGCGGCGGTGGCCGCCGTTGCCGCTTCCCGACCGGGCCTGGATCCGCTTCCGACTGCAGACGGCGTACGGCGATCCCGACCACGCACCGCCACCTGAAGACGTCGTGGCGTGGTTGGAATGGTGTCGGCAGTGGGAGCACCTGCGCTACCCTTCCCGCCCATGAACGTCCCACCAGCACGTTGCGCCGGCTGGGAGCCGGCAGCGTAGGACGAGAGCCGTGTCGAAGGCCCTGGTTCTGAACGCCTCGTACGAGCCGCTGTGCGTGGTGCCTGTCCGGCGAGCGGTGGTGCTGGTCCTCAAGGAGAAGGCCGAGGTTCTCCACACGGCCGACCGGGTGTTGCACTCCGAGCACAGCGCCTTCCCGGTGCCGTCGGTGATCCGGCTCACCTACTTCGTCAAGGTTCCCTTCCGGGCTCGGGCCGCCCTCAGCCGCCGGGCCGTCTTCGCCCGTGACGGCGGGCGCTGCCAGTACTGCGGAGCCACGGCCGAGAACATCGACCACGTCATCCCCCGGAGCCGGGGCGGCCAGCACGTGTGGGAGAACGTTGTCGCCGCCTGCCGCCCGTGCAACACCCGCAAGGAGGACCGGTCGGTCCACGAGGCGGGGTTGGTCCTGCGGCGGCGGCCCACGGCGCCGAAGGAGCTGACCTGGATCATCGTGGCCGTGGGGACCGTCCATCCCCACTGGGAGCCGTACCTGCAGGGGGCCGACGCCCTTTCCGCGTGACGGCTGAATCGGCGAGCGGGTCGGCGAGCGGGTCGGCGAGCGGGTCGGCGAGAAGGAGTTCAGCCCCCTCACAGCGAACTGACAGGGAAGCTCGGCCAGGCGAGGACGTAGGGGGGCTGTCCCCGCCGGCCGGGGTTGTTGGGGTACCTGCCAGTGAAGGCGGTGCTGGGGACGCCGGTCGCTGGCAGGTGCACCACGTGGCCGGCCCGGCAGGCGCGCTGCACGGGCGGCCGTGGCCCTCTCAACCAGCGGCGGCGATCTGGTTCCTCGAGGTTGAGGGCGCCGCGCTCGTGCTCGGGAGCACCCAGGCGGAGGCGGTCGTGGTCCCGGATCCCTCCCTTGAGGTCGTGCGACGGCACAGCGGCGGCGGGGCCGTGCTGCTTCGTCCGGGAAAGGTGCTCTGGGTCGACGTGGTCGTGCCCGCCGATGACCCGCTCTGGCTGCCCGACGTGGGGCGGGCGTTCTGGTGGCTCGGGCAGACGTGGGTTGCGGCGCTGGCGGCCGTCGGCGTGGACGCCCGCTGGCACGACGGCCCACTCGTCCGTTCCCGTTTGTCGGCCCAGGTCTGCTTCGCCGGCCTGGGGCCGGGCGAGGTCACCGTCGGGGGGCGCAAGGTGGTGGGCATGAGCTCCCGGCGCCGGCGGGACGGGGCCTTGTTCCAGTGCGCCGCCCTGCTCGACTGGGACCCGGCCGAGCTGGTGGCCGTCCTCGGCCTGGACTCCGAGGCGCTGGCGGAGCTGACGGACGCGGCGGCCGGACTCGCCGTGCCCGCCCCGCTCCTCCAGCAGGCGTTCCTCGAGGCCCTCGCCGCGCGGTGAACCCGCCGCCGCCCGACGCCCCCACTAGGCAGCCGGTGGCGGCAAGGGTGGCGCCAGTCGGCAGCGCACCTCGGGCCGTAAGGCGGGAGGTCCGGTCGGCAGAGGCCGCCCGTCGGGGCGGACGAAGGTCACCTCCTCATCTGGATGCCCTCGGATCCTCCACCCCTCCTCGTGGACCAGCCGGTGGTGGCGGCCACACAGCAGGATGAGGTTCTCGGCATCAGTCGGGCCCCCTCGGGCCCAGTGCACGAGGTGATGGGCATGTGCCCAGCGGGTGTATGTGCAGGTGGGAAACCGGCACCCACCGTCTCGCTTTCGCAGGATCCGGAGCAGCCAGGGAGGGACCGTCCGCCGGGTGCGTCCGACCCCGAGGGGGCGTCCGTCTGCATTCGAGGCGGCGACGGCCACCCTCGCGTCGCAGGACAGGCGGCGGGCCGTTTCCG
>JALZEC010000208.1 GCA_030862235.1 Actinomycetota bacterium
TCGGTGATCGAGATCCACGGGACCGCCGACCAGCTGGTGCCGTACGAGGGGGGATTTACCGCCGGCGGCGCCACGCAACCGAGCCCACCCACCCTCGCCTTGGCCGAGCGCTGGGCGGAGCTCAACCGGTGTCCCACGCCCCCCACCACCCAGACCGAGGGCCCCGTGCGTAAGGCGACATGGAGCGGATGTGCTGGGGGCTCCGCGGTGAAACTGGTCACGATCGAGGGCGGGGGACACACCTGGTTCGCGCCGGGCCTCGGTACGGCCAACGGCGCCATCGACGCGACCGCCGAGATTTGGGCGTTTCTGAGCGGTCCTCGTCGGTAGCCCGTGCCAGGCCTTGGGCCATTAACGGTCCCGCGATTCGGACGGGCGGAGGTGCGCGGAGAACCATGCCGCGGCCAGGTCGGCGACGCGTTCCAGCGCACCAGGCTCCTCGAACAGGTGCGTCGCGCCGGGGACGACTTCCACCCGATGCTCGCCCCGCAGGCGCTCGGCCGCCCGAAGGTTGAGGGTCAGTACGGCCTCGTCTCGGCCGCCGACGATCAGCAGGGTGGGGGCCACCACGTCGGCGAGGGCCTCGCCCGCCAGGTCCGGCCGTCCCCCACGGGATACGACGGCGGCGATGCGATCAGGCTCACGGGCGGCGGCGAGGAGCGCTCCCGCCGCCCCCGTGCTCGCACCGAAGTACCCAATCCCGCTGCGCACCTGCGTCTGCGAGTCCAGCCAGCGGACGGCCGCGACCAACCGGTCGGCGAGGAGGTCGACGTCGAAGCGGAACTGGCGCGTGACGACGTCCCTGCCCTCTTCCTCCTCCGTCAGGAGGTCGAGCAGGAGCGTGCCGAAGCCGTCGCGTTGGAGGCGGCGGGCGACTTGGAGGTTGCGCGGGCTGTGGCGACTGCTTCCGCTCCCATGGGCGAACACGACAATGCCGCCCCTAGCCTGGCCAGGTGGAGCGAGATCGGCGTGGAGGAGGACGGAGTCCTCCAGCGGGATGTCGACGGCTCTGGTCTCGATCGTTGCCTCACCTCCGCTCTTCTCCTGGATACGCCAATGCGCTGTGCCTCAGGCGTCCAGGGTAGAAAGACTGAGTGGCCCCGTCTGCAGCGCTTCTGACCGACCTCTACGAGCTCACCATGGCGGCCGCTTACGTCGCCGAGGGAATTGCCGAGCGCCCTGCCACCTTCAGCCTCTTCGTGCGCGCGCTGCCGCCGCAGCGTGGCTATCTCGTGGCCGCCGGCCTCGAGGCGGTGCTCGACTACCTGGAGAGCCTGCGCTTCACCGATGACGACCTCGCGGTACTCGACGGTCTGGGCCTGTTTGACGGGTCTTTCCTGGACCATCTGGGGCAGCTTCGGTTCAGCGGAAGCGTTCGTGCTGTCGCCGAGGGCAGCGTCGTCTTCGGGGAGGAGCCCATCCTTGAAGTCGATGCCCCGATTGCCGAGGCCCAGCTCGTGGAGACCTACCTGCTCAACCAGGTGACGACGGCGACCACACTCACCTCGAAGGCGGCGCGCTTTCGGCAGGCGGCGGGTGAAAAGGCGGTCGTCGACTTCGGATTTCGCAGGGCCCAAGGCGTGGACGCAGGGATGGCCGTCGCCCGCGCCGTCCGCATTTGCGGGCTCGGAGGCACCTCCAACGTGGCCGGCGGAGACCGCTTCGGCGCCCGCATCGTGGGAACCATGGCGCACTCCTTCGTGCAGGCGTACGAGGACGAGGCCGAGGCCTTCCGAGTGTTCGCTCGCCACTTCGGTCCGGCAACGGTGTTCCTCGTCGACACATTCGACACCCCGACAGGCGTGGCCCGGGCCATCGAGGTGGCGAGGGAGTGCAGGGACCGAGGGGTTGACGTACGCGGCGTCCGCCTCGACTCCGGGGACGTCCTCGCCCTCGCCCGGGACGCCCGCCGGGACCTGGACGAGGCCGGGTTCCCCGAGATGCAGATCCTCGCCAGTGGCGGGATCGACGAGCACGAGATCGAGCGCCTCCTGGGCGCCGGCGCGCCCATTGACGGCTTCGGGATCGGGTCCTCGCTGGCCGTATCCGCGGATGCGCCCGTTCTGGACACGGTCTACAAGCTGGTGGCCTTCGACGGAAGGCCGGTGCGGAAGACGTCCGAGGGCAAGGCGACGTGGCCTGGCGGCAAGCAGGTGTGGCGGGGCGATGAGGCGGACATCCTCGGGCTGGGCGACGAAGAGCCGGCATGGACCGGGGAGGCGTTGTTGGACGAGGTGATGCGCGACGGCCGGCGAACCGACGCGGGCCGCGCCGATCTTGCTGCCGTCAGCAAGCGCTTCGAGGAGCACTGGACGCGCTTGCCCCCTCAGGTACGCCGGCTCTCGCAACCTGGGAGCTGGCCAGTGCGACCCAGTCCCACCCTCGAACGGCTCACCAGCGAAATCGAGGCCCAGCGCAGCTCGGGCGACAGGGGGATAGCCCAGGGATCGCCTGCGGTAGGAAAGACTTGACGCGAAGAACGAGCTGGATTGGAGGTTGTGATGGCGAGCGAGCACGCTCCGACCGACGACATCTTCTATGACC
>JALZEC010000217.1 GCA_030862235.1 Actinomycetota bacterium
GCGCTGAACCGTGGTACGCCCGCCCGGGGCCACGAAGTGGCCAGCCAACAACGGCGGGGCGGGGGCTGGGGGTCCCCCGCCTCCGGAGGAGGGCGGGGCCGGCTGCGTGCCGAACGCCGGATTGGCCCCGCCCGGGGCCACGAAGTGGCCAGCCAACAACGGCGGGGCGGGGGCTGGGGGTCCCCCGCCTCCGGAGGAGGGCGGGGTTGGGGCCCCGCCCGGGGCCACGAAGTGGCCAGCCAACAACGTCTAGCGTTGGGGGCGATGGGGACTGGAGGGGTGGGGGAGGCGCCCACGCCCGATCCGCACATCGGACCGGTCGTGGTCACCGAGGAGCAGCTGCAAGGGCGGGTCGCCGAGCTGGGTAAGGAGATCACGGCTGACTACGGCGGCCGGGCTCCCCTGCTCGTCGGGGTGCTCAAGGGCGCCTTCGTCTTCATGAGCGACCTCGCCCGGGCGATCGACCTGCCCGTCGAGTTCGACTTCATGGCCGTGTCCTCCTACGGCAGCGCAACCAAGACGAGCGGTGTGGTCCGCATCGTCAAGGACCTCGACCTCGACCTGACCGGGCGAGACGTCATCCTGGTCGAGGACATCGTCGACAGCGGGCTCACCCTCTCCTACCTGCGCAAGAACCTCATCGCCCGGGGCCCGGCGTCGTTGGAAGTGTGCGCCCTGCTGGTGCGCGAAGGGCTCCAGCGCAAGGATCCGGAGCTGCGCTACGTCGGCTTTCGCATCCCGCCCGACTTCGTGATCGGGTACGGGCTGGACGTGGGTGAGCGCTACCGGAACCTGCCGTACGTCTGCGTCTACTCCGGTCCGCCGGCCTGATGGCCGGGCGGCTCCCATTGGCGGGTCAGCCGATACCCTAAGAAGGCCCGCCCGTAGTCGTCTCGACTGAAACCACAGTGAAGGCCACGCCGTGAAGCCCGCCCCCCGCGGATCCAAGCCCAGCATCAAGAAGCTGTTTCGCAGCACCCCGTTCTGGATCGCCCTGTCGGTCGTCACCCTCCTCGTCCTGAGCGGTGTCTTCCGGGCTGACGGCGAGCGCAAGACCCTCCGTCTCGACGAGTTCGAGCGTCGTGTCGCCGAGGGCCAGGTCAAGACGGCGACCGTCGCCGACCGGGACGGGACCATCACCGGCGAGCTCCGCAACGGCACGAAGTACAAGACGACGTACGTCCGGGAGGACGCCGAGGCCGTCCTCCAGCAGCTGCGCACGTCCCAGCAGGTGCCCGAGGTGAAGGTCGATCACCAGAAGGACCCCCTGTGGTGGACGATCCTCCAGACCTTCTTGCCGTTCCTCCTGCTCATCGGCGCCTTCCTGTTTGTGATGAACACCATGCAGGGGGGCGGCAACCGGGTGATGCAGTTCGGGAAGGCTCGGGCCAAGCAGGTGTCCAAGGACCAACCCAAGGTCACCTTCGCCGACGTGGCCGGGGCGGACGAGGCGGTGGAGGAGCTCCAGGAGATCAAGGAGTTCCTGGAGGCTCCGGCCAAGTTCCAGGCGATGGGAGCCAAGATCCCCAAGGGCGTCCTGTTGTTCGGCCCGCCGGGCACGGGCAAGACGCTCCTGGCCCGGGCCGTCGCCGGCGAGGCAGGCGTGCCCTTCTTCAGCATCTCCGGGTCCGACTTCGTTGAGATGTTCGTGGGCGTCGGGGCGAGCCGGGTGCGGGACCTGTTCGAGCAGGCCAAGGCCTCGGCCCCGGCCATCGTGTTCGTGGACGAGATCGACGCCGTGGGCCGCCATCGAGGCGCCGGTCTGGGCGGTGGGCACGACGAGCGGGAGCAGACCCTCAACCAGCTGCTGGTGGAGATGGACGGGTTCGACACCAAGGCCGGCGTCATCCTCATCGCCGCCACCAACCGTCCCGACATCCTCGACCCGGCCCTGCTCCGGCCCGGCCGGTTCGACCGCCAGATCGTGGTCGACCGTCCGGACATGGAAGGGCGGAAGGCGATCCTCAACGTCCACGCCAAGGGCAAGCCCCTGGCCAAAGGCGTCGACATCGAGGTGTTGGCCCGCCGCACCCCGGGCTTCACCGGGGCCGACCTGGCCAACCTCATGAACGAGGCCGCCCTCCTGACCGCCCGCCGGGGGTTCAAGGAGATCGGGATGCCGCAGCTGGAGGAGGCGATCGACAGGGTCATCGCCGGCCCGGAGCGGAAGTCGCGGATCATGTCGGAGGACGAGAAGCGGGTCATCGCCTACCACGAGGGAGGCCACGCCCGCGTCGGCCACGCCCTCCCCCACGCCGACCCCATTCACAAGGTCTCGATCATCGCTCGGGGGCGGGCCCTGGGCTGGACCCTCTCGCTCCCGACGGAGGACAAGTACCTCGTCACCCGCTCCGCCCTGCGCGACCAGCTGGCCATGCTCCTGGGAGGACGCACCGCCGAAGAGCTGATCTTCCAGGACCCGACCACCGGGGCTCAGAACGACATCGAGAAGGCGACCCAGATCGCCCGGGCCATGGTCACGGAGTACGGGATGAGCGATGAGATCGGCCCCCAGCAGCTCGGCCACAAGAACGGCGAGGTCTTCCTCGGCAAGGAGATCGGCCACCAGCCCAACTACTCGGATCAGGTGGCGGCCAAGATCGACGGCGAGGTCCGGCACCTGATCGACGAGGCCCACGCTGAGGCGCGCGACATCCTCGTGACCCACCGCAAGACCCTCGACAGACTGGCGCAGGCGCTCATCGAGAAGGAAACCTTGGACACCGCCGAGGTGCTCGAGATCCTCGGCGAGGTGCCCAAGCGGGCACCACGGACGGCCTCCGAGCCCAGGAACGTCCGACCCCTGAGCAAGTCCTAGGAGCCGTCGGCCATGAGCGAGATCGACACCGGGCGCATCGAGAAGGCGGTCCGGGAGATCCTCGAGGCCATCGGCGAGGACCCGGACCGGGACGGGCTGCGAATGACCCCCGAGCGGGTGGCAGCCATGTACGCCGAGATCTTCGCCGGACTCCACGACTCACCCGACCAGCACCTTTCTGTCACCTTCGCCGCCGGGCACGACGAGATGGTGATGGTCAAGGACATCCCGCTCTATTCGTGCTGTGAGCACCACCTTGTCCCGTTCGTCGGGCAGGCGCACGTCGCCTACATCCCGAACGAGGAGGGGCGGATCACCGGCCTGTCGAAGCTGGCCCGGCTGGTCGACTCCTACTCCCGCCGCCCCCAGGTGCAGGAGCGGTTGACCACGCAGATCGCCGACGAGATCGACCGCAGCCTCAGCCCCAGAGGTGTGCTGGTCGTGATCGAGGCCGAGCACCTCTGCATGTCGATGCGGGGCGTGCAGAAGCCGGGGACGACCACCATCACCTCTGCCGTCCGGGGCCTGTTCCGGGACAGCGCGGCCACCCGGGCCGAGGCGATGGCCTTTCTCCGGCATGGCCGGGCCTGAACGACGCCCAAAGGCGCCGACCTGGAGTTCGACGGCGTAAGTGGCGGCCGAACCTCTCCTTTCACGGCACGACTCGCCGGTAGGATGACCGTCGATGCGGCCGCTGGTCATGGGTGTCCTGAACGTCACCCCTGACTCGTTTTCCGACGGCGGTCGGTGGCTCGACTCGGACGCTGCCGTTGAGCACGGCTTGGAGATGGTGGCCGAAGGCGCCGACGTCGTCGACGTCGGAGGCGAGAGCACCCGTCCGGGGGCGGATCCCGTCCCGGAGGCGGAGGAGCTCAGACGGGTTGTCGACGTGGTGGCCGCTCTCGCCCCTCACGTGCGGGTCTCCGTCGACACCCGGAAACCGGGCGTGGCCCGGGCCGCAGTCTCCGCCGGCGCCACGCTGGTGAACGACGTCTCGGCGTCTCTCTGGGAGGTCGCGGCGGAGACCGGAGCCGGCTGGGTGGCGATGCACATGCAGGGAGAGCCGACGACCATGCAGCGCTCCCCGACGTACGAGGACGTGGTGGGCGAGGTGCGTCGGTTCCTCGTGGAACGGGCGGAGGCGGCCCGCAGCGCGGGAGTGGCGGAGGTCTGGATCGACCCCGGCATCGGCTTCGGCAAGGCGCCCGAGCACAACCTGGCCCTGCTTCGGCACCTCTCCCTGCTCACCGCCAGCGGGTTCCCCGTGCTGGTGGGCACGAGCCGGAAGTCGTTCCTGGGGAAGCTGACCGCTTCGCCCGGAGGGGAGCCGGCGCCGGTGGATGACCGGCTGGAGGCGTCGGTGGCAACTGCCGTGTGGTCGATGACGCAGGGGGCAGAGATGGTGCGCGTCCACGACGTCGGCCCGACGGTGGCCGCCGCCCGGTTGGTGGCAGCGGCGCGGGCATGAAGAGCAAGTGGGCGGCGGGGATCGTCCCCCGCAACTTCGCGTGGATCATCAAGGACCGCCTGGCGGTGAGCGAGCGGCCCGGTGGATACGCCCGGACGCACCGGCGGGTCCGCCGCCAGGAGGAGATCATCTGGATCAGGGAGCAGGGGTTCTCTCGAGTCGTCTCGCTTCTGCCCTCGCCCCACAACCTGCACGCGTACAGCGAGTTGGGCGTGGTGGCGGAGCACATCCCGTTTGGCCCCCATGACGAGGCCCGCCCGATCATGGAGGACCTGTTCGGCCGCCTGCGGGAGTGGCTCGGGTCCGGGGAGAAGGTCCTGCTCCACCAGGAGGAGCTGGGCGACCGGCTCCAGGGCATCGTCGCCGGGTACCTCGTGTGGTCGGGCATGGTGCCGGTGCCGGCCCAGGCCATCTCGGTGATCGAGCGGATCAACTCCCGGCAGATGGGCCCGGTTGGGCGGGAGCTGGTGGCCCTCGCTCAGGACCTGGCGCCTCCGCCCAACGGGGCGTGACGCTCGGCTCCGATCGGGACCGCATCGAGCTCCGAGGCCTGCGGGTCTCGGGCCACCACGGCGCCCTTCCTGGGGAGCAGGATCAGGCCCAGCCGTTCGAGATCGACCTGGACATCGAGACGGACGCCGGCGCGGCCGGCGTCAGCGATGACCTGGCGGACACCGTCGACTACGGGGAGCTGACCCGGCGAGCGGCGGCGGTTGTGGCCACCGAGCGGTGGCGGCTGTTGGAACGGATCGCCACCCGGGTCGCGGACGAAGTCCTCGCTGCCGACGAGCGGGTCGATGCGGTGACCGTCGCCGTGCGCAAGCTCCGGCCACCGGTCCCCGATCTGGGTTCGGCCGGGGTGCGGATCACCCGAAGGCGGGCGGAGCCAG
>JALZEC010000219.1 GCA_030862235.1 Actinomycetota bacterium
GCTCAGGTCATCGAGGACGACGACCTGCTTGCCCGCGTCGAGCAGGCCCCGGGCCAGGTGCGCCCCCATGAAACCGGCCCCGCCCGTAACCAAACAGCTGTTCACTCAGCGACCCCTTCGGCGGCGGCATGCGCCGGTCCCGCCCCGCCAACCTGTCTAGCATCCCCTCCGTGCCCGGCTCGACTCCTCGCTCCCCCGCCCTGCCGCTCGCTTGACCGAGCAAGTGGAAGCGAAGTCGAGGGTGCGGGGGTTCGCTCGCTGGACCCGACCGGCGCAGAACGGTGCTCGCCGGGACCAGGAAGGCGAGCACCCGCAGGAGCTCGCGGTCCAGTCGGCCAACCCGTTCGGGGACGAACCGAGCCCGGGCGGACTGGGGCGGAAGCTGCTGTGGGCGCTGGCGGTGTTCGTCGTGTGCTCGGGGCTGGCCCTTCTGGTCTACGGGTTCACCAGCCCGGAGGGCATGCGGGCCCCGCTGGCCCGGGAGGACAACTTCTTCTACGCCAGCATCGTCCAGAACATCCGGCTGGAGGGGTGGTACGAGCCGACGGACGACCTGGGCTGGCCCCACGGCCAGCAGCTGCTCGACTTCCCCATGGGCGACAACCACCTCTACTTCCTGATCCTCGTCGGCCTGACCCGGCTGGTGGCGAACCCGCTCACCGTGGTGAACCTGCACGTCGTGCTCGCCTTCGGGATGATCGGGGCGATCACGTACCTCTGCCTGCGCTCGGTGGGCGTGTGGCACTGGCCGGCGGTGGTGGCCTCGATCCTGTTCGCCTTCCTCCCGTACCACTTCGCCCGGGCCACCTACCACACGTTCCTGCAGGCCTACTGGCAGGTCCCCCTGATCCTGCCCCTGCTCAAATGGGCCTTCGGGGGACGGCTCCTGCGTGGGCAGCCCTTGGAGTGGTTGCTGCTCGCGGTGATGGCGGTCGTCATCGGTTCGACTGGCGTCTACTACGCCGCCTTCCTCGTGATCCTGCTCGTCGCCGGCGCCGGCCTCGAGCTGCTGCGAACCCACCGGCCAGCCGCCGTCGCCAAGGCCCTGGGGGTGAGCGCGGTCATCGGCGTCGTGCTGGTGGTGAACTACCTCCCCAGCATCCGGTACTTCCAGGACGTCGGGGTCAACCACGAGCTGGCCCAGCGCGATCCGAGGGAGGCCGAGTCGTTCGGGCTGCGGCCGAGCCTGCTCCTGCTCCCCGCGCCGGACCATCGGGTCGCCCGCCTGGCCGACATCGGCCAGCGAACGCACCAGGTCAACGAGCCCAGCGAGGGGGCGGTCTCGCTCGGCGTCGTTGCCGGCGCCGGCCTGGTCCTGGCCATCGGCGCTGTGCTGCTGGCCGCCGTGCGCGCCCGCCCCGGCCTGGCCGCCGCCGGGTACTGCGGGGTGCTGAGCCTGGTGGCCATCCTCTTCGGGACGAAGGGCGGGATCAGCTACGCCATGGCCCTGTTCGGCACCAAACAGCTCCGGACGTGGTCACGCATCAGCGTCTTCATCGGGCTCTTCGCCCTCGCCTTCCTCGCCCTCCGCATGCCCGGCGTCCAGGCCCGTCTCGGACGATGGGCCACCGCCGGCGTCCTCGTGGGCGCCCTCGTCGTCGGGCTGGTCGACCAGATCCCGGGGAACCCCAACCCGAGACGGGGCGAGGTCCGGCCCGAGCTCACCATCGATCGGGTCTTCACCCGCCGGCTGGAGCGGGCTCTGCCCCAGGGCGCGGCCGTGTTCCAGTACCCCGTCGTCCGCTACCCGGAGGAGCCACCGCCCGGCATTGCCTCCGGCTACGACGACCTGCGCTTCCACATCCTCGGCACCGGGAAGCTCCGGTACAGCTACGGCGGCTCCAAGGGGCGGGAGCAGCAGTGGCAGGAGCGCTGGGCGGACGCCGGCCCGGCCGCCTCAGCCGTCGCCGCCGCCGCCGCCGGGTTCTCGGCCGTCATCGTCGACCGCTTCGGGTTCGAGAAGGACACCGGCAAGCAAGCCGAGGCCGAGCTGTCCACCCTCCTCGGCCCACCGGTGAGCGACGACACCTGGCGCCACCGCTACGCCTGGTACGACCTGCGACCGCTGCGGCAACGGCTCGAACAGGCTCTGCCGGGCACCGTCGACGAGGTGGGCCAGGTGGTCACCCACCCCCCCTTCCTGCGCTGGAAGAACGGCGGCCAGGCCTACGCCAACGTGTTCCCCGTCACCAGGGAGCTGCAGCCCTACGCCACCCTCGAGGTCTCGACTCCTGTACCGCGGGCGGTGCGGCTGGAAGGAGCGCTGCTGGTCCCCGACGAGGGCCATCTGCTCGCTCGGTTCGAGGGACAGGTCATCGCCCGCCTTCCTGCGGGGGAGCACCGGGTGGAGGTTCCCCTCACCCTGACCCGGCCGGAGACCACCTTCGAGTTCGAGCTGTTCGACATCTCGTCCGGGCGCCGGATGGATGATGAGATCGTCCAGGTGCGGGGCCTGCACGTGGTCGACCCGGTCGCCGACGTCGTCATAGAGCTCGCCGGGAGCTGGACCCAGCCGCCTCCCCCGCCACCACCTCCGGCCCCACCCGACCAGTAGCGGCCCGAGCAGCACCAGCCCCCGCGGTGACGGCCAGGCACGCCTCGACCAGCAGGCGGTCGCGAGGCACGGCGTCGAGCCGGGCCACCCGTTCCCGCTGCCGCCGCACCAGCGCGCCCCGCAGGGAGCCCGGCTGTCCGGCCCGGACCACGACCTCGGCCACGACGGTGGGGTCGAGGGTGCCGAGGAGGACGCCGGCCCCGTCCATGGTCTCGGCCACGGCGGCGGCGTCGTAAGCCACGACGGGAAGCCCTTGGCGCATGGCCTCGATCAAGGGCAGGCCGAACCCCTCGTGCCTGGAGAGCGACACGAACACGTCGGCGTGCCGGTAGTGGGCGGCCAGCGTGGCGGCGGAGACCGAACCGGTGAGGAGGACCCCCTCGACGTTGAGCCTGTCCCGCAGGCGGAAGATGGCCCGCATGTACGGCTCCGGGCCCCACGGGCCCACCAGCAGCAGGCGGGCGTTGGGATCGACGGCCGCCCGCAGCGCGGCGAAGGCCCGGAGCAGGTCGAGGTGGCCCTTGTGCGGAACGAGGCGGGAGACGCAGAGCACGTCCAGCCCTCGCTTGGTGCGCTGCAGCCAGTCGAGGTGCGCCGGATCGGGCTCGGTGTCAAGGGCGGGCGGCAGGTAGGGCGGGATCACCCGGACGTCTTCGATCCCCAGCTCCCGCAGCTCGGCCGCCGAGAACTCGGAGTTGGCCAGCGCGACCGCTACGTGGGGGGCGAGCAGCTTGAGTTCCTCCCGGCCCCACGCCATGTTCAACATCTCGTCAGGCGCCCAGGGGTCGAAGAACCGGGACGGCGTGATGTTGTGGAAGTAGATCATCTTGGGCTCCGGCCAGCCGACCAGGCGGGAGACGAAGGCGCGCGATCCAGTGGCGAGCTGGTACAGGATGATGTTGGAGCGGCGGCGGGCGGGCCGGAACGTCTCGTACACGTCGGTGGCGCGGACATCCTTGGCCATGTCCGCCTGGATGTCCTCCGCCCAGATCCCCCCGTTGAGGCCGGCGGCGGCGAGGGCACGCGCGCTCTGCAGCGTGTGTGCGCCTACGGCATCGCGGGCGCCGGCGCTGGGCAGGAACTGGTGCACCTCCCAGCCCCCGGAAGCGCCGGCTGACCCGTTTGTGCCCAGCGTCGCCGTCATGGGAGCTGCGCTCCTCCGCTGCGCTTCGGTGCTCGCTCCTCGCGCAGGCGGCGAACTTCTTCCTCGAGGGCGGTGACCCGCTTCTCGAGGGCGGCGTTCTTGTCGTCCAGGATCCGGATCGACCCCTCCACGTGACGGGCAAAGCTGCGCATCTGGGAGAGGATCCCGTTGATGTACCAGGAGAGGGCGGCTCGGATCGCCTGGCGGCTCTTGGCCACCGCCGGCCCGATGACCGGCTTGCGGGACTCTGTGGTCACCTGCGACGTGAAGTTGGCCGCTCGCTTGAGGAGGGCCAGCTCCGTCAGCAGGGCGTCGTCGCGGCGCTCCTCGTCGTCGGCTAACGCCTCCTCGTCGAGCAGCACGGAGTCGGGGTACTGGCCGGCCTCGCGCCTGCGGGCCACGTCGGCCCTCACCTCGTCGCGGAACGCCTCCAGGTCGACATCCGCGCCCACGGCCCGGATGTCCTCGCTCTCCGAAGTCACGCCTTCTCGATCTCCACGAGCGGTTCCAGGTGCAGGACGCCGGCGTGCTCGGCCAGGCTGAACACCTTGAACGACAGCTGGCGCTCCAGCCAGTGGTACTGCACCGCCTCGTCCCGCGAGTGGATGGCGGTGGTGACGAAGTACTGGCCCTCCACCATGGGGATGTCGCCGAAGTCGAAGCGCACGATCCGCCGCCCTTCCACCCGCCCGAGGGAGACGTCGAGCAGGGCGGTGTTGGTGCCGTAGACGAGCACGTCGAGGTGGTTGTAGATCGCCACGCCCACGACGGGGTCGTCCACCGGTTGGGACGCCTCGAGGGTGAGCTCGATGCCGAGACGGTCGCCCGGCTCGAAGCGGTCCTTGGGGTCGCCCTTGCCGTTGGTGACCCGCTGGTCGGTGACCTTCATCTCCCCCGTCCCCCACGTGTCGCTGGCCGCGTCCACCTGGGGGGCGTAGCGCTCGCGGAAGGCCCGCACCGCCTGCTGGGCCTTGCCGTCCACGACGACCTCGCCCTTCTCGAGCATGATGGCCCGGTCGCACAGCTGGCTGACCACGTCGATGGCGTGGGTGACGAGGACGATGGTGCGCCCCTCGTGCTGGAACTGCTTGATGCGCTTGAGGCACTTGCGCTGAAACGGCTCGTCCCCGACGGCCAGCACCTCGTCCACGAGCAGGATCTCGGGGTCGACGTGGACCGCCACCGAGAACGCCAGTCGTACGTACATGCCGGACGAGTAGAACTTCACCTGGTTGTCGATGAACCGCTCGATGCCGGAGAACTCGACGATCTGGTCGAAGTACTGGTCGGTCTGCTTGCGCGAAACGCCGAGGATGCTGGCGTTCATGTAGATGTTCTCCCGGCCCGTGAGGTCGGGGTGGAAGCCGGCGCCCAGCTCGAGCAGGGCGGCCAGGCGGCCCCGCCGCTCCACATAGCCCTCGGTGGGTACGAGGATGCCGGCGATGATCGACAGCAGCGTGCTCTTGCCCGAGCCGTTGGCGCCGATGATCCCGAGGGTGGTCGCCTCCTCCAGCTCGAAGGTGACGTTGCGGAGCGCCCAGAAGTCCTCCACCCGGCGTTGCCGCCGGTTGACCACTCGTTCCTTCAGGGACTTGTCGTGGTGGAGCAGGAACCGCTTGGAAATGCCGTGGGCCCGGATGATGGAGCTCACTACAGCTCCTGGGCGAAGTTGCCCTGCACCCGGGCGAACATCCGCTGGGCGAACCAGACGAGGACGAGGGAGAAGAGCGTCACCGCGACCAGCCGCCCGAGGTAGGTACCGACGGACGCCTGGTAGAGGACCTTGACGAGGTTGCCGTTGTCGTCGGGTGCGGAGAGGCGCTTGTAGATGCCGCGCTGGAAGGCGAGCACGATGTTGGCCATCGGGTTCAGCAGATAGATGGTCGAGAGCTTGACGCCGAGGATCGCCCTCTCCTTGAACACGTCGAAGGCAAAGGCGATCGGGTAGACGATCGGCGTCAGCCAGAACCAGAACAGCATGAGCACCTCGACGAGGTGCTGAACGTCCCGCAGGAAGACGTTGGCCGCGGCCACGAGCAGGCTGATGGCGGTGAGGAAGGCCACCAGGGGGATGATGGCGAGAACCACGAGCAGCAGGTTGGCGCCGAAGAAGTCGTACTGGAAGGCGAGCAGGACGCCGAACATCACCAGCAGCTGCAGGGCGAAGTGCACGAGCCCCGCTCCGACCGTCGCCAGGGGCAGGATCTCGCGGGGGAAGTAGACCTTCTTGATCAGCCCGGCGTTGTTGACGATCGACCCGGTGGCGGCGGTGACCGTCGAGCCGAACAGGTCCCAGGCGACCAGGCCGGCGAAGAGGTAGAAGGCGTAGTCGGGGATGTTCGAGCGGAGGAACTTCCCGAGCACCAGCCAGTAGATCATCAGCAGGCACAGCGGCCGTAGGAGCGACCACAGGAACCCCAGGAAGGAGTTCTTGTACTTGACCTTGAGCTCCTTGGTCACGAGCGACCCGAGGAGCTCGCGATAGGCCCAGATCTCGCGGACGGCAGGGCAGAACCCCCGGAGGAAAGGCTGCGGAGCGTTGACCCGGACGAGCGGCGCCACCGCCGCTCGGTCATTGGCGGTAACAGTCAGGTCGTCGCTCCGGGGTGGGTCGGCTGAGATCGTCGCGTGCAAACGATACTGCCGGCCGGTCTCCGGCTCGGAGCCGGAGCCTCCTCGCCGCCACGATGCCAGCCTCTCGGGTTACGCCTCCTCCGGCATCAGGTCGAGGGAGCAGGAGTTGATGCAGTAGCGCTGACCGGTTGGGCCGGGGCCGTCGTCGAAAACGTGGCCCAGGTGTCCGCCGCAGCGGCGGCAGGTGACCTCGGTGCGCATCATCCCGTGGCTGTAGTCGGGGGTGAGGACGACGTTCTCCCGGTTGGCGGGCTCGGTAAAGCTTGGCCAGCCGGTGCCGGAGTCGAACTTGGTGTCCGACCGGAACAGAGGAGCGCCGCACCCGGCGCAGACGTACATCCCCTTGTCCTTCGTCCTGACGAACCGGCCGGTGAAGGGCCGCTCCGTCCCCTTGCCGCGGAGGACCTCGTACTGCTCGGGCGTCAGCTGCGCCCGCCACTCCTCGTCGGACTTGACGACTTCCTGCTCCATGACGGTCCTCCTATGTCTCCCGGCCCCACGCCGGGCCGTGTCTAGGTCCCAGCCCCACGCCGGGTGGTGTCTAGACGCAGCGGCCGGTGTCGGCGGAGCCCGAGTGATCGAGCTCCAACAGCGGCCGCAGCTCCTCGGTAGTCAGCGCGTAGGCCACCCCGTTACGGTGCCGGGCGATGGCGAAGGCCACGCCCGCCACCGTGCCGTTGGGCGTGACCAGGGCGCCGCCGGAGTCGCCCGGCTCCAGGTCGGCGGCCAGCACGTACAGGCTACGGCGGGTGGAGATCTCCAGATCCACGCTCCTGACGTCGGCCACCAGCTCCTGGCGGATGGCGGCGGGCGAGATCTCGAGCTCGTCCTGGCCGGCGGGGTGGCCGAAGACGGCGCCCACCGTTCCCTCACGGGCGGCGCCGAGGGGCAGCGGCTCCTGGTCCAGGTTGGGGACCCGCAGGAGGGCGAGGTCGCGCTGGGGGTCGAACACGGCCACCGTGGCCGGCAGCCGCGTGCCGTCGGGGCGCACGACGGCGGCCTTGTTCTCCCCGGCCACCACATGGGCATTGGTCACCACCAGGTTCTCGGCCACGGTAAAACCGCTTCCCGCCTTCTCGAGCAGGCAGGCGTCCCCTTCGATCCGCACCGTGCTGGCTGTGATCCGGGAGACGACCTCGGGCTCGAGGTCGGCCCGCTTGGGCGGCGGGCTCAGGTCACCGGCGGGGCCGAGGGCGGTAAGGACTTCAGGCATGGCCACCGGCCCGACCAGCTTGCGCAGGGCCTCCGAGCTGGCCGGAGGGTCGGGCAGGGCGAAGGTCAGGGCCCGAGAGATCGCCGACCGGTCGGCCAGGTTGCCCACCCACCCGACCGCCTGGTCCAACGGCGGGAGGACGATGAGCCACACCACCAGCAGCACGGCCACCGGACCGGCTATTGCGCCGGCCGCTCGGTCGGTCGGGAGGTACTCCTCGGGAACGAGGGCGCGGCGGTACTGGAGGCCGGCGGCGCGCCCGAGGAACTGGGCCCCGATGCCGGCGCCGGCAAACAGGAGGAGGCCGAGAGTCATGCGCGCCGCGGCGTCGCCGATGGCCCCCAGCACGGGGGTCAGCAGGCTGACCAGGACCAGCCCCTGGAGCAGGAAGACCCAAGAGGTCCCACCCTGCACCAACCCCAGCCGGTAGCCGCCCCACACGGCGCTGCCCATGACGGCCAAGACGGCCAGGTCGAGGATGTTCATCCCGACTCCGTGCCTCCGGTGAGGAGGCGGGCCGAGGTCAGGAAACCGGTGTGGGCCACCATCCGATGGTCGGGCCGGACGGACTGGCCCTTGATGTGCCACGAACGCTGGAGGACCTCGACGGTCGTCTCCATCCCGAACGCGGACGTGTCGAGGGCCTCCCTCAGCTGCATCGTCTGCAGGATCGTGGGGAGGTAGGCGACGAGGATGCCCCCCGGCACCAGCGCCTGCTCGGCGTGCTTGACCACCCGCCAGGGTTCGGGCAGGTCGAGGACGATGCGGTCCAGCTCGGGCTCGTCTATCCCCTCGTAGACGTCCTGGTCACGGACGGTGTAGGGCGGACCGGCGCCCGAGGGGCCCTCGGACCGGAAGGATTCGCCGAGGAACTTGCTCACGTTCTTGCGGGCCACGTTGGCAAAGTCGGTGCGCAGCTCGTACCCGGTGACGATCGCTCCGGCCCGGAGGAGGGCCATGGAGAGCGCGCCCGAGCCGACGCCCGCTTCGAGGACGCGTGCGCCGGGGAAGATGTCGGCCATGATCAGGATCTGCCCCAGGTCCTTCGGGTAGATCACCTGGGCGCCCCGGGGCATGGCCAGCACGAACTCGGCCAGAGTCGGGCGGAGGACCAGATAGCGGGCGCCCGTGTTCGACCGGACGGTCGACCCCTCGGTCACGCCGATCAAGGCGTCGTGGGGCGTGACCCCGGCGTGGGTGTGGAGCTGGCCGCCCTCCCTGAGGGTCACCAGGAAGCGCCGATCCTTGCTGTCGACGACAAGCACCTGGTCACCAGGGGCGAAGGGTCGCGTCACCCGCCCATCATGTCGTGCACCCGGCGGTACCGGGGCTCGGCCGTCGGCGCTACCGAGCCTCGTCTTTGCGCAAGTGGGTGATGAGGATGCCCTGGCCGGGTTCGAGCTTCTCGGTGATCTCGACCTTGGGCTCGTCGCTCTTGCGGCGGAGGAACTGGATGGTGGCGGCCACCAGCCCCACCGTCAGCCAGCCCCGTCCCCCACGGCCGGTCAGGCTGCGCCGGACGCCGGTGCGGGCGATGGTGCGGAGGAGGGGGCCCTTCAAAACCGTCGGACCTCGACGACCGTGCTCTTGCGCTTCCCCCGCCTCTTGCCCAGGAAGTAGGCGGCGGCCACGACGACCACCACCGCCACGACGGCGACGACGGAGCCGGCGCCCTTGGCCACCTCGCCGGCCGTGTCCACGTCCCCCCGGATCTGGCGCAGCTTGGCCTCGATGTCATGACGGGTGATCTTCGGGGGCATGGCCGGGGCAGCGGTCACGTCCGGTCCTCCTTCTTGCGGCCCTTCGCCTTGAAGGCGGCACCCGCCACCGCTCCCGAGGCGGCCAGCGTGATCAGGTAGGGCACGAACTTGAGGTGGCCCCGGAAGGCGTCGCCCGTCTCGTCCTGGAGCAGGCGGAGCAGACCGAGGAACACGATCACGAAGCCGAGGCCCAAGAGGGCGGAGCCGGCCAGCCCGAATGCGAGGAACCGGCCCACGCCCCGGACGGGGTCGACCGTCTCCTGCTTCACGTAGCCGACGATCAGCTGCCAGAGGTCCTGGGCGTGGGCGGGGATGTCGGTCGGGTCGCCGGGCTCGGCCATGGCCGCGCCTTCCTACCCGCCCGCGGCCCGGAGCGCAAGCACGGCGATCTCCTCGTCCAGCAGCGAGGCGAGCAGGCGGAGGCGGTTGTCGACACCGTCGGTCTCCAGCAGGCGCTGCCCGTCGGCCGGTCCGATCAGGCCGAGGCCGGCCGCCTGCCAGGTGGCGAGGGCGGGATCGGCGGCCAGATCCGGGACCGGCTCATCGCCTGGCCACTCCCCCAGCTCGGTCTTCAGGGCCACGGCTTTGCCGATGCGCTCGACCAGGCCCTCCCGGGCGATGCGGGCGTCGGCGGCCGTGGCCGGGCCCGCGTCAGGGTCCTCCAAGGGGACGACCTCGGCTCGCGGATACGGCTCCTCCGGGAGCCACCGCTGGACACGGATGCGCCGCTCCCCCACCAGAACGAGGATCCAGCGGCCGTCGGGCAGGGCTGCTGCCTCGACGATGCGGGCCTCGGTGCCGACATCGTTTCGGACGTCGCCGCCGCCGACCTCGCTCCCGCGAGCGATCAGGACGATTCCCATCCGCCCCT
>JALZEC010000232.1 GCA_030862235.1 Actinomycetota bacterium
CCCCATAGCAGTCACGCGGGCCAGGCGCAGGAATTCCGGATCGGCCGGCATCACCAGCTGGACCTCGTCGGGCATGAGCCGGAACGTACCATCCGCCCCCAATGACCACGTCCCGCCAGGGGTTTTCCTGTTGGCTGGGGTTCCGGGAAACAATGGCCCCATGAACGTCGTCGTCTGCGTGAAACAGATCCCCGACCCGGCGAACCCCGGGCGCCTGGACCCGGAGGCCAAGACCCTCCTACGCCAGGGCAAGTTGATCCTGGACGACTCCGACGCTTACGGCGTCGAGATGGCCCTCCAGCTCGTGGACGCGGCCGGGGGTGGTGAGGTGACGCTGGTGTCGATGGCGCCCCACAACGAGGTGAGCGGACTGCGTACGGCGCTGGCCATGGGTGCCTCGAAGGCCTTGTTGGTGTCGGACGACCAACTGCAGGGCGCCGACGCGCTGACGACGGCCAAGGTGCTGGCGGCCGCCATCCGCAGGACAGACGCCGATCTCGTTCTTGCTGCCACCGAGTCCACCGACGGCTACACGGGCACCACCCCGGTGCAGGTGGCCGAGCTGCTCGGCCTGCCGTCGGTCACCTTCGCCAAACGGATCGAGTGCGACGGCTCGACCGTGCGGGTGGAGCGCCAGACCGAGGCCGGCTTCGACGAGGTGGAGTGCCCTCTGCCGGCGGTGGTCACCGTCACCGCCGGCGTCGTCGAGCCCCGGTACCCCTCCTTCAAGGGGATCATGGCGGCCAAGTCCAAGTCCATCGAGCAGCTGACGGTGGCCGATCTCGGCCTGGACGGGTCGCTGCGGGTGGGCCAGGAGGTGACGGACGTGGCTGCCGCCGAGGAGCGACAGGCGGGCGAGATCGTCCAGGACGAGGGAAACGCCCACCACCGGATCATCCAGCTCCTAGACCGCCTGAAGGTGATCTGAATGACCTTCGACAACGTGTGGGTGCTGGCCGAGGCAACGGAGGCCAAGCCGACCTCGGTCACCTACGAGCTGTTGACAAAGGCCCGGCAGATGGGATCGACCGTGGAGGCCGTCACCTGGGGCGCCGACGTCGACGCTTACGCTGCCGACCTCGGCAGGTTCGGAGCGACCCGCGTCCGTTCGGCGGGAGACCTGGGCGACGCACTGCCCGGGGTGCCGGTGGCCGCCGCCATGGCGGCGGCCATCCAGGGCGGCGACAGGCCCGATGCCATCTTGTTCCCGCAGAGCTACGACGGTCGCGACATCGCGGGCCGGCTGTCGGCCCGGCTCGACCTCGGCGTGCTGACCAACCTCGTGGACCTCTCCGACGACGGCACCTCCGAACACGCCATCTTCGGTGGGTCCACCATCGTCCGGGCCCGGTTCACGGGTGATCCGCCCTACCTCTTTCTCGTGCGGCCCAAGTCCTTCGCCGCCCTCGAGGGTGGAGGTGCCGCTCCGGAGGTGGTTGCCCTACCGGTGCCGGATACCGGCCCCCTCAACGCGGCGGTGATCAAGCAGCGGCACGTGGAAGCGCGGTCCGGCCCCAAGCTGGACGAGGCCGCGGTGGTGGTCGCCGGTGGCCGCGGCCTGGGGGAGGCTTCCAACTTCGAGCTGATCGAGGAGCTGGCCCGCCTGTTGAGAGGAGCACCCGGTGCGTCCCGGGCCATCGTGGACGCCGGGTGGGTGCCCTATGCGTACCAGGTGGGCCAGACCGGCAAGACGGTCAAGCCCACCGTCTACATCGCCTGCGGCATCTCGGGGGCAACCCAGCACATGGTTGGCATGAAGGGGGCCAAGCACATCATCGCCATCAACAAAGACCGCGAGGCTCCCATATTCTCGATCGCCGATCTGGGGGTGGTGGGCGACGTGCACAAGGTGCTCCCAAGGCTCATCGAAGCGCTCAAGTCCCGCTCCTGAGCAGCGGTCTCACACAATCGGCCACGGGTACGGCCGCTCCGGTCCGGGGTCGGGGAAGCGGGCCAGGTCGGCCACTATCGAGGCCCGCCGGACCAGCGCAGCCACCTCGCCGGGGGCCAGCAGGTCGTCGAGCGCAGGGGGGTCGGCGGCCACCCGCGACACGTCGGAGCGCAGACCTTCGTCCAGCTTCTCGCCCACGAAGTCCCAGATCACGGTGCGCAGCTTCGGCTCGCTGTGGAAGCAGACGCCGTGGTCGATGGCCCAGATGTGCCCGGAGCGGTCCAGGAGGCAGTGACCGCTCTTGCGATCGGCGTTGTTGGCCAGCAGGTCGAACACGGCGATGCGGCGCAGCTGGTCGTGGTGCTCCTCGTGGTCCAGGAGGGTGAAGTAGTGGTGGGAGAAGTCCGCCTCCACGAACACCTGCAGGGACCCTTCCCCCAGCGGGGCCTCGCGTCGCAGCACCGTCTCGGGGACCAGGCCCCATCCCAGAGCCTCCGAGAGCCGGTAGGCGGCGATCTCACGACGATAGATGCCGCGGGGAAAGTCCCAGAGCGGGCGCTCGCCTCGTAGCGGCTTGTAGACGGCGTCAGCCGTGGCCTCGCCCCGGCAGAGGCCGACGAGGAAGGTGCCGTTGGAGCTCCACGGCATCCGGCCCTTGATCTCGATCTCGCCCAGGGCGAGCAGGCTCAGTGTTTGAGCTTGCCGTTGGTCTTCGGGCACGAATGACCTCGGGGGTCGATCGGATTGTTGCAGAGGGGGCAGGGCGGGCGTCCCTGGCCCAGAAGCTCCTCCGCCCGCGCCGCCAGCGCGAACATCTGCCCGACCGTCAGGCCGAGCTGGGCGCTGGCCCCGCCGTCCTCGCCTTCGGGCACCAGTTCCTCCAGCAGCAGCGTCACCCGCTGGCTGTCCTCGTCGTAGGGGCTGAGCCCCATCGTGCCGGCTACCCAGGCGGGCTCGATCGGCTCCTGTAGCTCGGGCGCCCCCTCGCCGCCGGTGGGGGGCGGGAGGTCGGCCAGCATCTCCAGAAGAGCAGCCCCCAGGGCGCCGACCTGCTGTTTCTCCATCTTCAACGTGACGAGCGTCGTGCCCGCCCTGGCCTGGAGGTAGAACACGCGCTGGCCGGGCACTCCGATCGTCCCCACGGTGACGGTGTCGACCAGCGGAAGTTCGAACGACCGGCTCACGATGGCTTCACCTCGCCGAGGGGGCCTCCGGTGGAGTTCACGTTCAGCACCATCGGCCCGCCGGCGCCGTAGGTGACGGTCGTCACCGAGCAAGGCGAGATGACGATTCTCTGAAAGAGGTCGAGATGGGTGCCCACGGCGGACGCGACCGCGGCCTTGATGGGGTCCGCGTGGGACACGGCAACGATGGTGCCGCCGGGGTGCCGTTGCACGAGCCTGGCCACAGTGGTCGTGATGCGAGTCTGCATCTCCGCGAAGGATTCACCGCCGGGGAAGCGGAAGCCGCTCGGATACCGCTGCACGGTCGCCCACTCCGGCAGCTTCATCAGCTCCTTGAGCGGCCGGCCCGTCCACTCGCCGAAGTCGCACTCGAGCAGACCCTTCTCGGAGCCCACCCGCAGGCCCCGTTGCCGCCCGATGGGCGCCGCAGTCTCCCGCGTCCGCTCGAGGGGTGAGGCGTAGATGGCGTCGATGACCTTCAGCGTCCCCAGCCGCTCGGCTACCTCCTCGGCCTGTCTTCGCCCTCCCTCGGCCAGGTGCAGGCCCCGGGCCCGCCCCGGCAGCACCGAGCCGGTGGTCGGTGTCTGCCCGTGGCGCACGTAGAGAACGGTGGTGGCCGGCGAAGGCTTTGGGCGGCGGGGCATGCGCTGGGTCAACCTACCCTGCGGGGGAATGCTTTCTGACTCGCTGGCCCAGGTGACGGCGGAGATCGTCGAGTGCTTCGCCTGCCCGCGGCTGGTGGCGTGGCGGGAGCAGGTGGCGGTGGAAAAGAGGCTTTCGTTCCAGGACGAGCCTTACTGGGGCCGGCCTGTACCGGGCTTCGGTGATCCTGCTGCCCGGCTGCTCGTGGTCGGGCTGGCGCCGGCCGCCCATGGCGGGAACCGGACGGGCAGGGTCTTCACCGGCGACCGTTCGGGCGATTGGGTCTACGCCGCCCTTCATCGCGCCGGATATGCCAACCAGCCCACCAGCGTGCACCGCGACGACGGCCTCCGGTTGAGCGGCGCCTACGTGTCGGCCGCGGTGCGGTGCGCGCCGCCAGCCAACAAGCCGACTCCGGCCGAGCGGGACACGTGCCGGCCCTACCTCGAGCGCGAGATGGCGCTCCTGACGGATCTCCGGGTGATCGTCGCCTTGGGCCACTTCGGCTTCGACGTGCTCTGTCGGCTGTTGGGGCTGCGCCCGAAGCCAAGGTTCGGCCACGGGGTCGAGGTCCCCCTGGCCGGGGGCCGATGGATGATCTGCTCCTACCACCCCAGCCAGCAGAACACCTTCACCGGCACCCTCACCGTCGAGATGTTCGACCAGGTCTTCGCGAGGGCGCGGGAGCTAGCCGGACGACCATAGAGCGCTCGCCTCCCCGATCAGGTAGAGCGTGGCGATGGCCCCCAGACCCAAGGCGACGGCTATACGGAGGCGGGCGTCGCTGGCGCGGACGGTGGCAGCCGCGCCCAGCCGCGCCCCCGGGATCACGCCGAGCGTGAGCAGAAGAGCCACCCTCCAGTCGATGTCGCCCTGAAAGGCATGGGTGACGGTGCTCGGTATGGCCAGGATGGCCACGCAGGCGAGCGAGGTGGCGATGGCCGTCTTGAGGGGAAGCTTGGCGGCTGCGCTGAAGCCGGGCACCAGCACCGGGGGGGGGGGGGGGGGGGGGGGGGGGGGGGGGGGGGGGGGGGGGGGGGGGGGGGGGGGGGGGGGGGGGGGGGGGGGGGGGGGGGGGGGGGGGGGGGGGGGGGGGG
>JALZEC010000236.1 GCA_030862235.1 Actinomycetota bacterium
CTCTGGTGGGGCCGGTTGCCAAACGGATGTGGGTTTCCACCTTCCACTCGGCGTGCGTGCGCATCCTGCGGCGGGACGTCGGCAACCTCGGGTACTCGTCCCAGTTCACGATCTACGACCAGGCCGACGCCGAGCGTCTCACCGGGTACGTGCTGCGCGACCTCAACATCGACCCCAAGCGGTTCCCCCCTCGGACTGTGCACGGCGTGATCAGCGCGGCCAAGAACGAGGTCCTGGGGGTGGACGCCTATGCCGAGCGGGCCCGGACGATCTACGAGCGGCGGATCGCCGAGGTCTACAGGGAGTACCAGCGCAGGCTGCGCGGGGCCAACGCCATGGACTTCGACGACCTCCTCCTGCTGACGGTCGAGCTGCTCCGCAAGCACCCGGAGGTCCTGGGCCACTACCAGGAGCGGTTCCGGCACGTGCTCGTCGACGAGTTCCAGGACACCAACAAGGCGCAGAACGAGCTGGTCGTCATGCTGGCCCGCCAGCACCGGAACATCTGCGTCGTCGGTGACTCCGACCAGTCGGTGTACCGGTTCCGGGGGGCCGACATCCGGAACATCCTCGAGTTCGAGGACGCCTTTCCCGACGCCACGCTGATCGTCCTCGAACAGAACTACCGGTCGACGCAGACCATCCTCGACGCGGCCAACGCCGTCATCGCCAACAACCTCCTCCGCAAGCCCAAGGCGCTGTGGACGGAGCAGGTCGGCGGGGAGCTCATCCAGCGGTATCACGCCGAGGACGAGCACGACGAGGCCGCGTGGGTTGGCCAGGAGATGCTTCGTCTGCACGGCCAGGAGCACATGCGGTGGGGCGAGATGGCCGTCTTCTACCGCACCAATGCCCAGAGCCGGGTGCTGGAGGAGCATCTGGTCCGCCTCGGCATCCCCTACCGGGTGATCGGCGGCACCCGGTTCTACGACCGCAAGGAGATCAAAGACGCCCTGGCCTACCTGCGGGTGCTGGCCAACCCGACCGACGAGGTCTCGCTGCGGCGGGTCCTCAACGTGCCCAAGCGAGGGATCGGCGACACCAGCGTCGCCCGGCTGGAGGCGTGGGCCAACGCCCAGGGCAGGCCCTTCGCCGACGCCCTGGTCAAGGCCGAGTCGGCCGGGGTGAGCGGCCGGGCGCTGGCTGGGGTGCGCCAGGTGGTTGCCCTGTTCGAGGAGCTCCGAGCCTACGAGGGGGGTCCGGTCGGCCTGCTCGAGACCCTGCTGGCCCGAAGCGGATACGCAGCCGAGCTGGAGATGGCCAACACCATCGAGGCCCAGGGCCGTCTGGAGAACCTGGCCGAGCTGGTGGGCGTGGCCAAGGAGTACGAGCAGAACACGCTCGAGGCGGGCGAGGAGGTCACGCTCGCCGGGTTCCTCGAGCGGGTCAGCTTGGTGGCTGACGCCGACGAGCTGTCCGATGACGACTCCAACGTCGTGCTCATGACCCTGCACACGGCCAAGGGACTGGAGTTCCCCGCCGTGTTCCTGATCGGACTGGAGGACGGGGTGTTCCCCCACATCCGGTCCTTGACCGAGCCCGACGAGCTCGAGGAGGAGCGCCGGCTCTGCTATGTGGGCATCACCCGGGCCCGGCAGCGGCTGGCTCTGACCCATGCGTGGAGCCGGCAGCTCTTCGGCTCCACGCAGTACAACCCGCCCAGCCGGTTCCTCAAGGAGATCCCCGAGCACCTCATGGCCGAGATCGGCAACGGCCGGCGCCGGGCCGGGAGGACGTCGGGCGGCTCATGGGCGACGGGGGGTGGCAACGGCTCGGGTCGGGAGCGGATCGTCGAATCGGCGATCGCCGCCGGACGAGGCCGTACCTTCGGGTCGCCGTCGCCGGTTCGCTCGAGCGGCGGCGAGCGGCTCGGCCTGCGGGTAGGAGACGACGTGGTTCACGCCAAGTGGGGCGAGGGCGTCGTGCTCGAGATCATCGGGCAGGACGACAAGGCGGAGGCGGTTGTCCGCTTCCCGGGCCTGGGGGAGAAGCGCCTGCTCCTGGCGTGGGCGCCCCTCAAGCGGGCCCGTTGAGCCCGGCCACGCTCGCGCTCATCGAGCCGCCCGTCTCCGACGTCGAGGTCGCCCTCCGGATCGGCGCCGCCCTGCTCCTGGGCGGGCTCATCGGCCTGGAGCGGGAGATCTCGCATCAGCCGGCCGGCCTCCGCACCCACATCGCCGTTGCCGTGGGCGCGGCCCTGTTCGGCGTGATCTCGGTGCACGGATTCGACCTCTACGCCCAGGACCGGTTGGGCAGCAACTACCAGATCGACGTCACCCGCGTCGCCTCCCAGGTGGTCGTCGGGATCGGCTTCCTCGGAGGCGGCACCATCCTCAAGCACGGGGCCAGCATCCGTGGCCTGACCACCGCCGCCAGCCTCTGGGTGACGGCGGCGGTGGGTCTGGCCGCCGGCGTGGGGAGCCTGATGGCCGCCACGATCACCACTGGCGCCCTGCTGCTCAGCCTCGTCGGTCTCCGCGCTCCCCGTGAGCGCGTGCGGCGCCGGCTGGCCAGAGGGCGGGCGACGGTGGCGATCCAGCTTCGAGCGGACGCCGACCCGTCCGAGGTGATCCACGCCTTGCTGGCCCTCCCCCGCCTGGAGGTGAGGAACCTGTCCCTCTCCAAAAACGAGGACGGGCGGATCATCGAGGCCCGGGTGGTCGGCCCGGTCGGGGTGCAGCTGTCGTCCGTCCTGGTCGACATCGCCGAGCGGTCGGACGTGGCCGACATGGACATCGACTAGAGGTCGACGACCAGCACCCCGTCCTCGGTGACAGTGGCCGGGTACTGGGTGAGCCCGGTGCCGTCCGCCGGGAACGTCCGGCCGTCGCAAGGGTCGACGAAGTCGCGGCGGTCCGGGCGCCACTGGAGGGTGCAGCGGCGGGGCGCCCCAGGGGCATGGGCCTCGAACGCCCGCCAGTCGTTCCCGCCCAGGTGGTTGACGTAGATATCCCGCGATCGGTTGAGGAGGTCCTGGAACAGCAGCGGGCCCTCACGGGCCACCGTCTGCGACCATCGCTCCGCCGGTCCCACTCGGAACCTCGCCTCCTCGGACTGCTCGGTCGAACGGGGGCCGGCGACGTTCAGCACGAGGAGGAACAGCAGGACCCCGGCTGCCACCCCACCCAGGCCGGTGAGGACCATCGTCCGCCCAGTCGGCGGCTTCCTCCCACGGCCGGGGCCCGAACGAGGCACCTGCGTAGTATGAACCGATGAAGAGGCAGTACCGGGTCGTGGTGGCGAAGCCGGGGCTGGACGGCCACGACCGCGGCGCCAAGGTGGTGGCTCGGGCGCTGCGGGACGCGGGGTTCGAGGTGATCTACACGGGCTTGCACCAGACGCCGGAACAGGTGGTCGCCACCGTCGTGCAGGAGGACGCCGACGCCGTGGGGCTCTCGCTCCTCTCCGGTGCGCACATGACGCTGTTCCCACGGGTTCTCCAACTGCTCGAGGAGTCGGACGCGGGCGACGTGCTGGTCTTCGCGGGCGGCATCATCCCGGCGCCGGACATCGCCGCCTTGAAGGAGCTGGGCGTGGCCGAGGTGTTCACGCCCGGTTCCAGCCTGTCCGCCATCGCCGGCTGGCTGGAAGCGGCCCTGGACGCACGAGAGGGCCGAGAGAACCAAGAGGGCCGAGAGGGCTAGATGGACCTGTTCGAGTACCAGGGCAAGCAGTTCCTCGCCCAGTTCGACATCCCCGTCCCCGACGGAGCGGTGGCGGATACGCCCCAGGAGGCGGTGGCGGCAGCCGAGAAACTCGGCTACCCCGTGGCGGTCAAGGCCCAGGTTCGCATCGGGGGGCGGGGCAAGGCCGGTGGCATCCGGCTGGCCCATGACTCAGCGGAGGCGGCGAGCCACGCCGAGGCCATCCTGGGCATGGACATCCGGGGCCACACCGTTCGCCGCCTGTGGCTCGAGCGGGCAGCCGACGTGGCCGCGGAGTACTACGCCTCCTTCACCATCGACCGGGCCAACCGCCAGTACCTGGGCATGGTCTCCGCTCAGGGCGGGGTGGACATCGAGCAGGTCGCCAGAGACGATCCCGGTGCCATCGCCCGCGTCCCGGTGGTCCCGGCCCAGGGTCTCGGGATGGCCGAGGCCAGCAAGGTGGTGGAAGCGGCCTCACTCCGGGAGGACCTGCGAGACAGTGCCGCCCTCTTCGTGTGCCAGCTCTACCGGGCCTTCTGGGAGGGTGACGCCGACCTCGT
>JALZEC010000242.1 GCA_030862235.1 Actinomycetota bacterium
GCGCTCTTTGGAGGTGCGTCCGGCGTCCACGCCTGGTCCGCGCTCGGCTAACGGGAAGCTCGTGCTGGGCAAGCGATCGAGTGAGCCGGAGGCAGAACAGGCTCAGCTGGCCGAGCCCCTGAGCCGATCAATGAGTGGATGACGAGGACCGTTGAGCAACGGGAGGGAGAACCAACCCGCCTGCTTGACCTGACCGCGAGTCAGAGGTCCCTCAGCCTGTTCCGGGTCGTGCTCTACTCGGTCTTTGCCGCCGAAATGGTCGGGCTGGTCGCGGCCGGTGAGGCTGCGATCAACGGCCGCTGGCCGCTGGCGCTACCTCTCGTCGCGTTGGTCGGCAGCGTGGCGGCGATCGTCGGGTTCCGCATTCGGGCCGCGGCGGTCACCGTGTTCATCGCGCTGAAGCTGCTTCAGGGGCACCTCTGGGCCTGGTACGAGGTCGACTGGGTCATGGAGCTGTTCTCCCTCCTGTTCTGCTTCGCCCCCCGGTCCACCGTCTGGTCCCTGGACAGTCGGGGGGCGCCGAGGGATGAACAGGTCCCCGCGCCGTTCGTCCTGGCGGTGGCGACCGTCCTCGGCGTCATCTATCTCGACGCCACGGTCACCAAGTTGCGGTCCGAGATCTGGGTCAACGGCTCTGCCGTGTGGATGGCGTCGTTCCTGCCTCATGTTTCCGAGCGACGTCTACCGTCGTGGCTCGAGGTCCAACCGGTTCTCGCCGTCCTTACATGGGTCACGCTTGCCTACGAGGCACTCTTCCCGGCAATCCTCTTGCGGGCGACCCGAAAGGTAATGGTCGTGCTCGGGATCGGCCTTCATCTGGCGATCGCCGCCTTGACCCCCCTGCCCTATTTCGGGCTGATCATGTGTGCACCGCTCCTGCTGTTCATGCCTGTGGCCCACGGAGCACGGCCGCCGTTTTCGGCACAGCCAAGACTCGGTCTGGCGACCGTCACCTACTGCCTGCTGGTCGTGATCGCCTTTGCCCATATGAAGACGCACGACGATCAGCGCGGCTTGCTGACGTCGGCCCTGGGTGTCCACCCGACCGGCGTGTATGCGGACGCCATGTTCACCGTCGCCCGACCGATCACCCGGCTCGTTCTGGTCACGCCCACGCACTCCGAGGAGTTGCCCTCGTTCGATGCCGATGGCTACCCGACGACTTCCAACCGCTGGTGGAAGATCCAAGCGTTCTTCACCAGGACGCGCAGCGATGGGGAAGCGATGCTGCTTCGCTACATCACGCAGTTTGCCGACCGATGTGATCGGGCGCCCTGTGAGGTGATCCTCTACACCAAAGGCGTGCAACTGGACCGGTTGGGCTTTGATGCTTCGGCTGCTGATGAATTGCGCAGCCGGCCGTGGGTTGAAAGTGATCGGATCCAGCTCCACCTTCCCGCCTTGCGCTGATGGGTCGTCCCCTACGGCTGCCGGCTCGTACTGCCGGGCGGTCACTTCCCACGGTCCCGGTACTGTGGCGCCGATGCGGACGGCCCGTCCCATCCATCGGGGGCACCTGTTGCTGGCGCTTCTCGCATTGTTGGCCTCCGCATGCGAGGAATCCGGGGGCAGCGGCGACCGGACGGACGGGGGCGGTGGCGGGCAAGCCGTCGCCCCCTTCTCGCCCTCCGGTGCCACACCCCGCGCCTGCCAGCAGGCGCCCCTCGACGTCCGAGCGGCCACTGTCCTCGCTGTCGGGATCGGTGCGGCCACCACTCCCGACGCCCCACTCCCGGCCAGGGTCTCCGCTCTAGGGGTGGGCGGCGTCATCCTGCTCGGCCCCAACGTCGTCGACGCCGACCAGGTGCGTGCGCTCATCGAGGGCCTGCGACGGCAATCCCCGCACGAACTTCTCGTCACGGTGGACGAGGAAGGGGGCCGGGTATCGAGGTTGCGTTCGATCATCGGCTCCACCCCCTCGGCGCGCGACCTCGGCCGGCGCCCCTTGGCCGAGATTGCCCAAGTCGGAGCCCAGAGGGGTGCCCTGTTGCGTGAGCTCGGCTTTGACCTCGTGCTGGCACCGGTCGCCGACGCTGACGCCGGGCCGGCTGGAGGGGCCATCGGCGACAGGGCGTTCGGGGCAACCCCGGCCGAGGCCGGTCCTCGGGCCGCCGCCTTCGCTCAAGGGCTGCGCCGGGCGGGAATGGCGGCGACAGCCAAACACTTTCCCGGACAGGGCGGCCTCCCCGACAGCCACGACGGTCAGGTGGTCTTCGATGAGAGTCTGGACGAGGTTCGCACTGCCGCCGCGGCCGCGTTCCGCCCCGTCATCGACGCCGGCGTCCGCGCCGTGATGATGTCTCACGTCACGTTCTCGGCCCTCGGTCACCGGCCTGCCAGCCTGGAGCCGGCGGCGTACCGTCTCCTGCGCTCATTTGGGTTTCAGGGCGCGGCCATCACCGACGCCATCGGAATGGAGGCGATCTTGGAGGAGTGGTCGCTTCCGCAGGCGGCCGTTCTGGCCCTCGTCGCGGGGGCAGACCTGGTTCTCGCCACGCCCGGGGACAGAGTGGCGGCGATGCGCGACGCCGTGGTGGCCGCCGTCGGGAGCGGCCGGCTGCTTGAGGCTCGCCTCGATGAGGCGGTCGCACGGGTCCTGGCGCTACGGGGTCAAGACCCCTCGGTGATGGTCTGCCGCTGAGGGGGCGACGAAGGAGCATCCGCCCGGTTGGGGCCGGCTTCTGTCGTTTCGGGCCAAACTTTGGCGTGGAAGAGGGCGTCTTCGAGATCGACGTTCACCCGGTCACGGCCGAGCGCTGGGCCGATCTCTGTGATCTCTTCGAGCGGCCTGGCCCCCGCGGTGGAACTCCTCCCACGGCCTGGTGTTGGTGTATGTGGTGGCGGGACCGTTCCCATGACGGCGTGAAGAACCGAGCGGCGATGGCGGACCTGGTCACCGCAGGGCCCGAGCCAGGGCTTCTCGCCTACGTGGACGGAAGACCGGTGGGATGGATCGCCGTCGCGCCGCGGGAGGAGTACGGCCAACTCGTGCGCTCGCCCACGTTCAAGCCGCCCGACCCGGCCGAGCAGGGCGTGTTCGCCATCACCTGCTTCTTCGTTCATTCCGAGGCTCGACGGCGAGGCGTGGCCCGGCGTCTGGTCCGAGCCGCAGTGGCGCACGCACGCTCCCGAGGCGCCACCGCCGTCGAGGCGTACGCCGCCGACGCGCTCGGCGGCACGTCCTCTCAGGACTTCATGGGTGTCAAACAGTGGTTCCTGGACGAAGGGTTTCACCCGGTCCGGCGGGCTCGAAGCAAGACCGTCGTCCGCTACGACCTCGATCCGACGGTGCAGCGATGAATGCGTCCTACGCGGGACGGACGGTGGGTGGCGCCACGGACTCGGTTCCGCTCATGGCTGCCTCGAAGCACGGTGGGCAGAGGTCCTGACCGTCAAGACGCCGGATCCGGGTCTCCATGGCGCCCTCCCCGCATCGGGCACAGATGATGGTGTTGTGGATGCGGGCTCGTTTGGGCGGAGGACCGGCCACCTCGCGGAAGTCGTACAGCTCCGCGGGGTCGAGTTCCAACACCTTTCGGGACTGCGATTCGTGGAGCTCCCGGAAACGTGCCCGCTCCTCGGGGGTCGCCTGGTTGGCGCGGACTTTGGCGAACAGCTCCTGGTGCTCGGGGTCTCGCCGCCAGGCGTTGGGCTTTCCGGCAATGCGCACGGCCCGCCCGTCGGAGCGCCGGTAGAAGGTGTAGACGTTCTTCCCCCAGTCCCGATGGATGAGGTTCCCCTTGCCAAAGGTGCAGCCCGTCAGGAACTGGATGGCGTCGACGCCGCACATGTCGGTCTCGACGACGGCCACGACCTCCTCGTCCTTGGCGTGAGGACCGATCTCGCGTAGAGCGATCTGCGCCGCTTGTACCCCCATGGCCAGTCCCGGGCACATGTGTCCGTGGAACTCGACGACCCGTTCCAGTGTCTCCTCGTCGATCGTCATTCGCTCTCCTTGTGCGTCCAGCTCGGCTTACCGGGGGAAAGCCGGCCGCTCATGGCTTCGGTATCTCCTGAGGCCTGCAGGCCGCCAGTCTCCCATCGGTCTGGGGATGTCCGAAGCGACGCGATCCGCTAGCGGCGCCGCCGCCGGCCGCCCTTGTGACGCCGCGGCCCGCCACTGCCGGTTGGCTTCAAGGGGGGAGAGCTCCCATCGCGAAGCTCGGTCTCAGCCCAGGCGTCAGAGGTGAGGTCGGCCAGGCGAGGGTCGTTGGAGAAGAGCTCGACGAACGGCTGGCGAATACCCAAGCGGACGCACAGCCGCTCGGCCTCGACCACCTGGTTCCACAGCAGCAGGGTCACCGCTACCCCGCCCTCGCCCGCCCGAGCGGTGCGGCCCGAGCGGTGGAGGTAGGCCTTGTCGTCCTCGGGAGGGTCGAAGTGGATGACGGTGTCGATGCCGTCGACGTCGAGCCCGCGGGCAGCGACGTCGGTGGCTACCAGGAGCCCCACCCGCCCCTCACGGAACTGGGCCATGGCTCTTTGGCGAGCGGGCTGGGTCAGGTCGCCATGGAGCACGCCCACTTGGACCCCCTCGCTGCGCAGGTTGCGGGCGACCCGATCGGCACCCCGCTTGGTCCGGACGAACAACAGGGCGCGGCGCGACCCGTTGGCGAGGGCAGCGGCGACCTTCACCTTGTCCAGCTCGTGGACCCGCAGGAAGCGATGTTCCATGGACTCCACCGTCGGCTGGTCGTCCGTGACCGAGTGGCGGACGGGGTCGTTGGCGTAGTGGCGGATCAGGTGGTCCACCTCACCGCCGAGGGTGGCCGAGAACAGGAGCGTCTGGTGCTCGCCCGTGACCCGGCGGAGGACCCACTCAACCTGGGGCATGAACCCCATGTCGACCATCCGATCGGCCTCGTCGAGTACCAACGTCGCCACGTTCGCGACCGAGAGGACGCCTCGCTCGCCCAGGTCGATGAGTCGGCCGGGCGTGGCAATCACGATGTCGGCGCCCCGGCGCAGAGCCTTGATCTGCCGGTCCATCGGGGCACCACCGAACACCGCGGTGAGCCGCAGCCCACGGGCGGCGGCCAACGGAGCGAGCACGTCGCGCACCTGCATGGCCAGCTCACGGGTGGGGACGAGCACCAGGCCGTGGGGACGTCCGGGGTCGGCCCGCAGCGTCCGTTCGACAAGGGGGATGCCGAAGGCCAGGGTCTTTCCCGAACCGGTCTTTGCCTTGCCGCAGACATCGCGCCCGGCGAGGGCGTCGGGGATGGTGGCGACCTGGATGGGAAGGGGGACGGTGATCCCGCTCGCCCGCAGATGGGCGACGAGGCGCGGGGAGACGCCCAGCGCGTCGAAGCCGGCGAGGTGGGGTGCGACGCCGAGGGCGTCAAGGGCGGTCATGACGGGCAACTCCTGTTTGGCAGAACGGAGGGTCGAACCCACGTCCTGCGGACCGGAAGTGGCGTCAGAGGAAGGATTGACCCGAGCGCGGCCCGACGGGCCGTCACTTGCGGTTTCAGTGTAGCTGCTGTGGCTGGTGAGGGCGAAGATCAGATCACGCGCCGGGGAAAGGTCCGGCTGGCAATGGCCACGGCGACGATCGTCCAGGCCACCAGGACGACCACGTCGAACAGCATGCGGTCGGGACCGACGCCCACCAAGAGCTGGCGGAGCAGCTCGACCTCGTAGGTGAGCGGGTTGGCCTGGGCGACGGCCCGTAGCCAGCCGGGCATGACCGAAACCGAGTACAGCGCGTTGGAGGCGAACAGCAGCGGCAGGGTGACGAGCTGCCCGATGCCCATGAACTGCTCCCGGCTCCGGACGGCGGAGGCGATGACCATGGAGATGGCCGACAGCAGGGTGGCGCCCAGTGCCGCGGCCAGCAGCGCGGCTGCCAACCGGAGCGGGGACCAGAGGAGCGGGATGCGGACCAACGCGACGACCGCCAGCACGATGCCGACCTGGAACATGGCCCGGGTGGCGGCGCTCACCGCCTTGCCCAGGATGATGGCGCTGCGCGAGACCGGGGCGACGAGGACCCGCTGGGTGATGCCGAGGTCGCGTTCCCAGATGATGGCCAGGCCGGAGAAGATGGCCACGAACAGCACGGACTGGGCGATGACGCCAGGGACGAGGAACGCCTTGTAGGGCACGCCCTCGCTTCCGAGCCCGGGCACGCGGGACACGGCGGCTCCGAACACGAGGAGCCAGAGCAAAGGTTGGGCGCACCGGGCGATCAGCACCGACGGTTCCCGCCACACCTTGTGGAGCTCGGCCTGGGCCATCGCCGAGACCGTCTCCAGGTAGGAGGCGGCCGACTGGGCAACGGTGAGGTCGGGAACATCCTCAACTAAGGCGTCGGGCGGTACGGCGGACGCGGTGGACGTGATGGAAGTCACCTCCCTCCTCCTTGGCGGTGGCGGTCAGGGCGACGAAGACGTCCTCCAGCGTGCCGCCGGCGACGCCCAGCTGCGTCCGCAGCTCGTCGGGAGTGCCCTCGGCACGAACCTTCCCGTCGCTCAGGACGGTGACGCAGCCGCAGTGCTCCTCGGCCTCCTCCATGAGGTGGGTGGTCACCAGGAGCGTCATCCCCGTCTCCTGGCGCATCACGGCCAGGTGGCGCCATACCGAGCGGCGGGCCACGGGGTCGAGGCCGATCGTGGGCTCGTCGAGGAGAAGCAGGCGAGGGCGATGGAGGAGGGCGCAGGCGATCTCGAGCCGGCGGATCATCCCTCCCGAGTACGTCCTTACCGTCCGGTCGGCGGCGCCCGACAGGTCCATCACCTCGAGGGCTTCGGCGATACGAGCGCTCCGCTCGTCCCGGGACAGGCCGTGCAGACGGGCGAACAGGTTGGCGTTCTCCCGCCCGGTGAGGGAGCCGTCCGCCGAGACGGCCTGCGGCACATAACCGATGAGGCGGCGAACGACGGCCGGTTCGGCGCTGACCTCGTGGCCGAGCACCCACGCGTGCCCGCCCGCCGGCCGCAGGAGGGTGGTGAGCACCCGGATTATCGACGTCTTCCCTGCTCCGTTCGGACCGAGGAGCCCGAACACCTGCCCCGCCTCAACCGAGAAGGATGCCTCCCGCACGGCGTGGACGTCGCCGTAGCGGACGACCAGGCCGTCGACGACGAGGGCCTTCACGAGCGGGAGTCCTCGACCACCGCGCGATCATGCCCGACTCGTCGTCCTTGCTGACGAAGAGGGCCTAACGGAAGCGGCGCGGCAGAGAGCGCGTGACGTCTTATCGTTCTGGGCATGTGCCGGAACATCACGCCCCTCCGGGGCCTCGACCCTCCCGCGACCACAGAGGAAGTTCGGTCTGCGGCCCGCCAGTACGTCCGCAAGGTGGCATCGGTCACCACCGCCGCCCAGATGTCGTCGCCGGAGATCGAACGGGCCATCGACCGCGTGGCGGCGGCGACGGCGGACCTCCTGGCCGAGCTGCCGCCCCGGCGCCGCCCGCCCACCGTCGTCCCCCCGTTGCGCCGCCGCTCGGGCCAGCTCAGCTGATCTCCAGCGCGAACTTTCCCCTCATGTGACCGCCCTCCAGGACGCGGTGGGCTTCCGCCGCTTCCTCGAGGGGAAGGGCCCGCTCGACGTGGACGCGGACCCGTCCCTGCTCGGCCAGTTGGCAGATCTTCCGCAGGTCGTCGGCGTCGGGCCGCACGAACCAGTACTTCCCGCCTGCCTTGCGGACGCGAGCGGGGTTGAGGACGGATGCCAGCCGGCCCCCTTCGGTCAGGACATCCAGCGACACGTCCACCGCCTCCTCGCCGATCAGATCGACGGCGGCGGTCACACCGTCCGGAGCGACGGCCCGGATGCGGTCGATGAGCCCCTCGCCGTAGGCCACCGGCTCGGCGCCCAGGTCTCGCAGATAGTCGTGGTTGCCCTCGCTGGCCGTTCCGATGACCCGAGCACCGAGCACCTGGGCCAGCTGGACGGCAAATGAGCCCACTCCGCCAGCGGCAGCGTGGACGAGCACGACGTCTCCCTCGCGCACGTCGAGAACCCGAGTGAGGACCTGCCAGGCGGTGAGGGCGGTGAGGGGGAGGGCCGCCGCTTCCGCCCAGGAGAGAGCCCCTGGCTTGGGGGCAAGGGTGCGGACGGGCGCGGGGACGAACTCGGCGTACGTGCCCCACTGGACGTGGTCGCGCCGGACATAGCCGACCACCTCGTCACCCGGTCGGAACTCGGTGACTGCCGGACCGACCTCCTCGACCACGCCGGCCACGTCCCAGCCGGGAATGAGGGGGAAGTGGCACGGGTAGCGGGTCTCGAGGCCCCCCTGACGCATCTTGTAGTCGACGGGGTTGACCCCTGCCGCCCTGGCCTTGACCAGCACGACGTCGGGGCCGACGACCGGGTCCTCCACGTCGCGCACCTTCAGGACCTCGGGTCCGCCGTACTCCTGGATGGCAATGGCGCGCATTCAGTCCTCCTTTCCGTAGAAGAGGCGTTCGACCACCCGACGCGCGCGACGGGTTACCCGCCGGTACGCCTCTCGGAGCTCTGAAGGGGTGGTGTCGAGCGAGCTGGCCAGGTGGCCCAGGGGCTCGGCCCGGACGGGAAGCGAGTCGTCGGGAGACCCTTTGATCAGGAACCAGCGGTTGCGGGCTCGCTCGCAAAATCGGTAGGCGTCGGCCAGCACGGAGTGATCGCTGGGCTCGAGGATGCTGGCTTCTTTGAGGGCGTCGAGCGCGGCCATGGTGCCCGTCGCCCGGATGCCGTGCTGGAGCTGGAGCAGCTGAGCCGTCCACTCGATGTCGGAGAGCGAACCCCGGCCGAGCTTCAGATGGAACTGCGGGTCCTCGCCCGGCGGGATGCGCTCCCGCTCGACCCGCGCCTTCATCCGCCGAATCTCCCGCACGTCGGCCTCCGGGAACGGCGTGCGCCAGACGAAGGGGTCCACCAGAGCCAGGAAGCGGCGTCCGAGGTCGGCGTCGCCGGCGACGAAGCGAGCCCGGACCAGGGCCTGCAGCTCCCACACGGCGACCCACCGCTCGTAGTAGGTGCGGTACCCGTCCAAGCTCCGCACGAGGGGCCCGTCCTTTCCCTCCGGGCGGAGGTCCAGGTCGATCGGGTACACCTGGTTGGCCGGGGTGGAGCCGCCCACGAACCTCAGCAGCGCCTCGCCCGCCTTCTCCGCCTTGGCGAAGTCCTCGGGGGTGTTGCCGTCGTAGACGAGGAGGACGTCGAGATCGCTGGCATAGGACAGCTCGGCTCCACCGAAGCGTCCCATGGCGATGACGGCGAGGGGAAGTGGAGGGGCGACGACGGCCAGGGCGGCTTCGAGGGAAGCCTCGGCGAGGGAGGTCAGCTGGCGGGCGGTGGCGACGACGATGTCCTCCGTCCGCCCGTCCCGGGAGCCGTCCGTCGGGTGCCCGTCGACCAGGCCCAACACGTCGGCGGCGGCGATACGCAGCTCCTCCCGACGGCGGAACCGTCGGAGCGCTCGCTGGCGGTCCTCGGGCGCCTGCCGCCAGGACACCGTCGTCGTCACCGCCTCGATCGTCGCCTCCCGGGTGCGCGGCGCCAGCCCGGCCGGCGTTCCCAGGCTGGGGATCATGTCGGGGTTTCGCTCGAGTGTCTCGGCCAGCCGCCGGCTCGTGCCGAGAAGGATGCACAGCCGGCGGGCGGACTCCGGCGAGTCCCGGAAGGCAGTCGCCAATTCAGCCGCCTGCCGGGCGCCGGATGCCAGCTTGCGCAGCCCGAGCAGCCCCAGGTCGGGGTCGGGCGCCTCCGAGAGCCACCCGAGGAGGAGCGGGAGCATCTGCTGCATCAGCCGGGACGAGCGGGTCAGACCGCGGGTGAGCTCACCTAGGGCGACGCGCGTGCGCTTGGCGTCGGTGAATCCGAACGCGCTGAGCCGCTCGACGACCGCCTCGTCGGACATGAGGGCCGCCGGCCGGGCCAGGCGCGCCGGGAGCTGGGGACCGGCGGGTTGGGCGGCGAGGGCGTCGAGCAGGGGACGGAAGAAGAGGTGTTCGTGGATGGACCGGACACCGGCCTGGACGCGCCGGAGCTCGCGGATCAACTGCTCGCGGGCGGTGGCGTCCTGGCCGTCGCGGTACCCCATCACGCGGGCCAGGCGGTCCTGCGCTTTGGGGTCGGTGGGGATGGCGTGGACCTGCTGCTCGCGCTCGAGCTGGAGACGGTGCTCAACGGTGCGGAGGAGGCGGTAGGCGTGGTCGAGGGCGGCACCGTCCTCGGCATCGACGTACCCCGCCGCCACCAGCTCAGCCAGAGCGTCGAGTGTGTTCGGGGAGCGCAAGTCGGCGTCGTGGCGTCCGTGCACGAGCTGCAAGAGCTGGATGGCGAACTCGATATCCCGGATCCCACCCCGCCCCCGCTTGACCTCCCGGTCGGTCAGCCCGCGGCGGGCCAGCTCGGCCTCGGCCCGGGCCTTCATCATGCGAACCGCCCGGAGGTCGTCGGCCGTGAAGGGGCGGTCCCACAGCCGCTCCTGGGCCTGGGCATGGAAGGTCGATCCCAGCTCGGCGTCGCCGGCAACCGGCCGGGCCTTGATCAGGGCTTGGAACTCCCACGTTTCCGCCCACCGCTCCCAGTAGGCCTGGTAGGAGTCCAGGCTCCGGGTGAGGGGGCCGTCCCGCCCTTCGGGGCGCAGGTTGGCGTCCAGCCGGAAGCACGTGCGGGCGGCGGCGAGCACCGCTCGGGCGGTCCGCTCGTCGCCCTGGGCGGCGCCGTTTCGTGAGACGAACAACACGTCGATATCGCTGGCGTAGTTGAGCTCGCGGCCGCCCAGCTTGCCCATCCCGATCACGGCCAGCCCCTCGGCCTCCGAGAGGGTGCAGGCGCCCTCGAGGACGTCTGCCGCCAGCTCGGACAACGCCCGTCCGACCTCAGGAAAGTCGTCCACCCCGGTGAGGTCGCGGGCAGCGATGCGCAGGAACTCCAGCCGCTTCCACCGCCGAAGGTCGTCGGTCGACTCCGGGGTACCGAGCTCCCGGCGTTGGTCCAGGTCGCTGAGCACGTCGAAGGCGGCTGGCTCGGTGACGCACAGGTCGGTGAGGGAACGGCTGGCGGCGAGCACGGCGACGAGGGCCCGGCGCAGCCGTTCATCCTCGGCCAGGCGACCGTCCAGGCCAGGGTGGGCCTCGGTCAGCCGCTCGAGGGCGACCGCAACGGCGGCGGGCGCGGCGGATCGCTCAACCGCCTCGTCCAGTGCCGTCGTGCCCACAACCCGGATTTTCGCAGGCGGCCGAAGGGGTCAGCCCGAAGGGGTGCGGGCGGGAGCGATCAGTCGGACGAGCAGCGCAGGGTGATCGGGCCAGTGACGGCCGACTCGTTGCCCGCCCCGTCAACCGCTTGGACGACGACCGCGCCGGGAAGGTCTGTGCCCGCCGGCAAGGAGCTGGCGCTGAACGGCCCGACCGTGGCCGAGTAGCTCCCCCCGCCGCCCGTCATCGGGACCCGGTGCCCCCCGGGCAAGGCGGGCACGGCGACGACGGAGTCGATGCCGGACGGGTCACTGGCGTGCACAGAGACCGTCGCCGTGCCGCCGCAGCCGACGGTCGAAGGCGAGATGCTGAGGCCGCTCAGGCTGGGACCCTCGCTGTCGGGCGCGAGCGTCGTCGTCGGCTCCGGAGCTTCGGTCGTCGGCTCCGGTTCAGGCTCAGGCGCCGGCGCCGTTCTCGGCGAAGTGGGGGTGAGGTTGCCCGTCTGCTGTGTGGCACTCCCCCGCGGGGCTGTCGTCGCCGACGTCCCGGCTCCGCTGGTGCCTCCCCCGGTTCCTCCCCCGCCTGTCGCTTCCCCTGGGAGGACCGTGGTGGAGGTGACGGGGACCGTCGTCGCCACGGTGGTTGCCGGGCGTGGTCGAGTGGAGGTCGTGGTGCTCCCGACACTCGCGACCTGCTCGCCACTCCGGTCGTCACGGGCCAGGATGAGAGCGCCCACCAGCACCACGCCGACGATGACGGCGGCCGCCGCCGCCATCACCGCTCTTCGCAAGCGCTCGTCGGTGTGCTCTGAGACGAGGGGCGGGGGGAAGCCGTTGCGTCGACGGGACCACGGCCGGCCGTCGTAGGCGGCGAGCTGGACGTCGTCCAGCACGCGCTGGCGGAGGTCGGGAGGAGGTGGCGGGGTGGGCGCCGCGCTGAGAAGGGTGGCGACGGTGATGCGCCGGCGCCAGTTGTCGCAGGTCGGGCACCGGTCGACGTGCTCCTCCGCCTTCCGCCGGGTGCGGGTGTCGAGGGGTCCGAGGTTGGTGCCGACGATGGCCATCAGTTCGGGACAGTTCTTCGTGCTGAACCGGATGGCGAGGGTGGGTCCGAGGAGGTGCTCGGCGCGGTCGGCCACTCGCTGGACGATGGCGTCGGCCGATTCCGCTTTGACGCCGAGGGCGTCACCCAGCTCCCGGTCCTTCAGTCGCTGACGGAAGCGCAGGTCGAGGAGGGCGCGGTCGCGTGCGTTCAGCTCCTCGGCTCCGGCCCGGACAACGGAGACGAACTCGTTGGCGCTGTCATCCTCAACGCCGGTTGAGTCGGCTTCGTCGTCGGGGGTCTTGCTGCGATCCGCTTCAACCGCTTCCCGTGCGGCGATGGCGTAGAGCCAGGGGCGGAGCCGGCTGGGGTCGGTGAGCTGGTGGAGGCGCGAGCCGGCGATCTGGAAGGTATCGAAGAGGACCTCCGTGGCCCGCTCGCCATCCTGTAGGACCCACCACAGGAAGGCCTGGAGTCGGGGCGCGTAGTGGTCGTAGATGGCGCCAAAGGCTTCCTTGTCGCCCTCGACAGCGCGCTGGACGAGCGTCGAGTCGTCCACGGTCGTTGCATCCTACGGTACTTGCGTCCGCCGGGGGCGGAGCCCACCCGGAGGTAACCTGGCAACGGTGCCTCGGCTGCGTGTCGCCACCTGCCAGATCAACACCGTCGTGGGCGATCTCGACGGAAACGTCGAGCGGGTTCTCGCCGCCCTGGAAAAGGCCGAGAACGCTCAGTGCGACCTCGCCGTCTTCCCCGAGCTGGCCGTGACGGGGTACCCGCCGGAAGACCTCCTGCTCAAGCCCGGCTTCGTGGCCGACAACTTGGTGGCCCTGGAAAAGCTGGCCTCGCGCACGAACCGGTGCGCCGCAGTAGTCGGCTTTGTGGACGCCCGCCGCGACCTCTACAACGCGGCCGCGGTCTGCGCCTTCGGGTCGGTGCAGGGGGTGACCCGCAAGCGGTTGCTCCCCAACTACTCGGTCTTCGACGAGCAGCGGTACTTCGCCCCCAGTTCTCACGAACCCAACCTGTACGTCATCGGAGGGGTGCGGGTGGGCCTGTCGATCTGCGAGGACGCCTGGGCGCCCACGGGCCCGGTCACCGACCAGGCGGCGGGTGGAGCCGAGCTGGTGGTGAACCTGAGCGCATCGCCCTACCACGCCGGGCGGCTGGCCGAGCGGGAGCGCATGCTCGCCACGCGTGCGGCCGACGCGTCCTGCTCGCTGATCTACGTGAACCTGGTCGGCGGCCAGGACGAGCTCGTCTTCGACGGCGCGTCGCTCGTGGTCGACGCCACCGGCCGACTCATCGCCCGCGCCCCCCAGTTCCGGGAGCATGTCATGGTCGTCGACCTTGACGTGCGACCGGTGTTCCGCAAGCGGCTCCTCGACCCCCGCGGCCGGGCCACGGCTCCGCCGCTCGAGGAGATTCTGCTGACCCCGTCTTCGGAGTCCGACGGTTCCCGCGAGCCGGAGGTCACCGAGCCGTACGGGCGGGTTCGAGAGGTGTACGAGGCCCTCGTCGTCGGCACCCGGGATTACGTGAACAAGAACGGGTTCAGCGACGTTGTCGTCGGGCTCTCGGGGGGCGTGGACTCCTCGCTGGTGGCCACCATCGCGGTCGACGCCCTAGGTCCCGAACACGTGCATGGGGTGCTGATGCCGTCCCGCTACTCGAGCAGCGGGTCCGTCGACGACGCCAAGACGCTCGTGGAGACGCTCGGCATCGAGTACCGGGTCATCGAGATCGAGCCCATGCACGCCGCCTTCCTCCAGCAGCTGGCGGAGTCGTTCGAGGGCCGGGAGGAGGACCTGACTGAGGAGAACATCCAGGCCCGCATCCGGGGGGCGCTGCTGATGGCCCTGTCCAACAAGTTCGGCTGGTTGGTCGTGGCCACGGGGAACAAGAGCGAGATGGCCGCCGGGTTCTCCACCCTCTACGGCGACCTGGCCGGTGGTTTCGCCGTCATCAAGGACGTTCCCAAGACGCTGGTGTACGAGCTGTGCCGTGATCGGAACGAACGGGGCCAGGTCATCCCTGAGAGCGTGCTGACCAAGCCTCCTTCGGCCGAGCTGCGCCCAGGCCAGCGGGACGACGAGACCCTTCCGCCCTACCCGCAGCTGGACCCTGTGCTCGAGGCCTACATCGAGGGGGACTCGACCGCCGCCGACCTGGAGCGGGCCGGGTTCGACCCGGAGTTGGTTCGCAAGGTCGTCGGCCTCGTGGACAAGGCCGAGTACAAGCGCCGGCAGGCGCCTCCCGGGGTCCGCGTGACACCCAAGGCGTTCGGCAAGGATCGGCGGCTCCCGATCACGAACCGCTACCGGGGGTGACGTCGCTCGCCGAGAGCGACTGGGCGCGGCGCGCCCGTCATTTCTGCGCCTTGGAACAGCGGCTCTTCGAGCTCCTGGGCAGCTGGGTTCCCTCGGTGCCCGAACCGGAGGTGAAGATGCTGCTGCGCATCCACTCGTTCCAGCACGCCTGGCACGCCGAGCTGTGGGCGGACCTGCTCCCGGTGGGTGAGGATCGGCGGCAGGCGGCGGGCGGGCTGCGGCCGGGGGTCGCCGTCGTGCTGGACGGGCTGACTGAGTCGACGGACACGGTCGACCGGCTGGTCGCGGCGTACCGAGGACTGCTGCCCTTGCTCGTGATCACCTACGGCGGGGTGCGGGACGGCCTGGAGGAGGCCTCGGACGGGCCGCTCCGGCGCGTCCTGGAGCGGATCGTGTTCGAAGACGCGGAGGCGTGTGGGGCTGCCGAAGGCCTCCTCACCCGCCTGTTCGACGTCCCGTCCGACCGGGCGATCCCAGCCCGTAACTTGGACGGAGTCGGTTACGCAGTCCGCGCCGCGGGTGGTCTGGACTACATCGACATGGCCTGAGGAGCCGCCAAAGCGAGCGGTGGTCAGCGCTCTTGACCGCCCGGGTATGCTTCGAGTTGACCGCACGCAGCCGCCACCCGGGCCGCCGGAATCATCGCGTGCGCGGGGACGTTCCCCCTAGTTGTCCGATCTCGACATCCAGAGGAATTCATCTTGCCCAAGGAGCGTGTCGAGCGGGACGAGGAAGATCTCGTCCGGCTTTACCTCACGGACATCGGGCAGTACCCACTGCTCACCAAAGACGACGAAGTCCGCCTGGCGAAGGCTATCGAGGCTGGGAATGAAGCGCGGGTCCAGATTGAGCGCGACCACGGCCTGGCTCAGAGCAAGCGCCGCGAGCTGCGCCGGGTGGCCAACGAGGGCCAGCTGGCCCAGGCCACCTTCGTCAAGTCCAACCTCCGGTTGGTCGTGTCGATCGCCAAGAAGTACCAGGCGTCGGGCCTTCCCCTTCTCGACCTGATCCAGGAGGGCAACCTCGGCCTGATGCACGCAGTCGAGAAGTTCGACTGGCGCAAGGGATTCAAGTTCTCCACGTACGCCACGTGGTGGATCCGCCAGGCCATCACCCGAGGCATCGCCAACACCGGGCGCACGATCCGTCTCCCCGTGCATGCGGGAGACACCCTGGCCCGGTTGCAGAAGGCGCGCGCCCGGCTGGAGCTCAAGCTGGGTCGTCCAGCCACCCTGTCCGAGCTGTCGGCCGAGGTGGAGATGCCCGAGGACAAGGTGACCGAGGCTCTGCGCTTCGCCGCCGAGCCGCTGTCGCTGTCCGAGCCGCTCAGGGAGGACGGCGACGCCGAGCTGGGTGACGTGGTCGAGGACCGCTCGGCCGAGTCCCCCTTTGAGGTGGCCGCCACCGCCCTGCTGCCCGAGGAGATCGCCAAGCTGCTCGGACCGCTCGACGAGCGGGAGCGGGAGATCCTGCGGCTGCGGTTCGGTCTCGACCGGGGCGAGCCCCGGACCCTCGAAGAAGTCGGAGAGCACTTCAACCTCACTCGGGAGCGCATCCGCCAGATCGAGGCGCGGGCCATGTCGAAGCTGCGCCACCCCTCGAGCGACACCGGGGCGCGCGACCTCCTCGCCGTCTGACCCTCCCGAACCGGGGTCATCCAACGGGTCCCTGACCCCAGCAAACGACCCCAAAAACCGGTGGCGGCGGAATACCGATGGGCGTCCAGTAGCGTTCCGTCCGGAGGTGTCCGGGCGCCTGGTGGGCCCCCCCGCCTTCAAAGCGGGTGGGACGGGTGATCCCCGTCCGGCGGGTTCGATTCCCGTCCACCTCCGCTCTCGTCTCGCGGCGCGCCCGGCGGGCCGGGGGTAGGGTGGAGCAATGAAGAAACTGCTCCTCCTTGCCATCCTGGTCGCGCTGGGCGTTGTCGCCGCGAAGAAGGTGCGGTCAGCCGGATAGTTCTCCCTTTCGCCGTGGTTCGAGCGCGCTGCGTTCGAGCCACGGTGACGGGTCTCGGTTTCTTCCCGAGAGATGAGGCGCGGCGCTTGCGTCTCTCGGTCTTTTCGAGTACTTTCATGTCATCCGGTTGAGCCGGAGCCTTCCCCTTGGTCCGTTCTGCTGAGGGGAGGTTCTTGTGCTCATTGCCTGCTGGTCGCCCAAGGGCGGCAGCGGTACCACTGTCGCTGCCGCCTTGCTGGCGCTGGTTCTCGGTCGGGCGTCCTCGCGGGAAGCGGTGCTGGCCGACCTCAGCGGCGACCTTCCGGCCGTCCTCGGCCTGCCCGAACCGGCCGGCCCCGGGCTCGGCGACTGGCTGGTCGCCTCGGGCGATGTCGGTCCCGACGCGCTCGGCCGGCTCGAAGTGGAGGCCGGCCGCCTGCTCCGTTTGCTGCCTCTGGGTACGCCGGTCACGGGCGCCGGTTGCGCCGCTCGGGCGGAAGCGCTCGCCTCGCACTTCGTCCTCGACAGCCGGCTCGTCGTCGCCGACTGTGGCTCGGCCGAGCGGTCCCCGGGCCTCGAACTGGCGTGTGGGGCCACCCTGTCCCTCGTGGTGGTGCGGCCGTGCTACCTCGCCCTCCGGCGGGTCTTGGCCGCTCCGGTCAGGCCGACGGGGGTCGTGCTGGTCGACGAACCGGAGCGGGCGCTTCGCAAGCGCGACGTGGAGGACGTGCTCGGCGTGCCCGTCTGGGCCGAGTTGCCGCGCGACGCGGCGGTGGCGCGGGCGGTCGACGCCGGACTCCTGACCGTGCGCGTACCCCGGGTCGCCGAGCGCGCCCTGGAGCGGGTCGCGCTCCGTCCCGTCGGTGCCGTCAGATGAGTGCCACGAACGGCGCGGCGAGCGGAGGGAGCAATGTCATCGGCGGCGGCAGTGGCGGCGGTGGCGGCGGCGATGCTTCCGCCCGTGTCCACGCCCGGCTCCTGGCCGACGGGAGCGCCCTGCCCCTCGCCGAGCGGGTGTCGGCCCTCGTCGGGGAGGAGGCGCCGCTGCTCGGCTCGCGCCAGCGTCAGCGGATGGTCGGCCAGGTCCTGGCCGCCGTCTCCGGGTTGGGGCCGCTCGAGCCGTTGCTGGCCGATCCGGCCGTGACTGACGTCATGGTGAACGGGCCCGGGCGGGTGTGGGTCGAGCGGGCCGGGGTCGTGCGGCGCGTCCCTCTCGATCTGGACACAGCCCAGATCGAGCACCTCATAGAAAAAGTTGTGGCGCCTCTCGGTCTCCGCATTGACCGGGCGAGCCCCTACGTCGATGCTCGTCTGCCCGACGGGTCGCGGGTCAACGCCGTCGTGCCCCCGCTGGCGGTTGACGGGCCCTGCCTCACCATCCGGCGGTTCGGCGCCCGGACGCTGCCCCTGAGCGCCTTCGCTGGCCCTCCCGTGGCGGCGCTGCTGGCCTGGGCGGTCGTGGCCCGGCTCAACGTCCTCGTCTCCGGAGGGACGGGAGCGGGCAAGACGACGCTGCTCAACGCCCTCGGCTCGAACATCCCTCCCGGTGAGCGCGTGATCACGGTGGAGGATGCCGCCGAGCTGAGGTTGCCGGGCGATCATGTCTTGCGGCTCGAGGCCCGGCCATCCAACGCCGAGGGTGCCGGCGAGGTCAAGGTGCGGGATCTCGTGCGCAACGCCCTCCGTATGCGGCCCGACCGGATCATCGTGGGGGAGGTCCGGGGGCCGGAGGCCCTCGACATGCTCCAGGCCATGAACACCGGGCACGAGGGGTCCCTCTCGACCTGTCACGCCAACGGGCCGGCCGACGCCCTCGCTCGCGTCGAGACGATGGTGCTGATGGGGGAGGTCAACCTGCCCCTCACCGCCGTGCGGGCCCAGCTCCAGTCCGCCATCGACCTCGTGGTGCAGGTCGCCCGCCGTCCCGACGGCCAGCGGCGGGTCGTCGCCGTCGCCGAGGTCATCCCACCCCAGGGCAGCGACTCCGGAGCGCGAGACAGAGGAGAGGGTGAGCGGGTGCGGCTGCTGGCCGAGTCCGACGGGGTCATCTCCCTTCCGCACCGACCGGCTCGGGTTGCGGGCGTGCCCGCCCCGGATCCCCGGTGGCTGTCATGACCGCGGCGCTGGCCGCCCTCGTCGTGGTCGCCCTCGCTGCCGCTGCCCGCGGCATCACCCGTGCCGTACGCCGTGAGGGTGTCGCTCGGCGCCTCCATGGCGCCCGCGCCCCCGGCCACGAGGCACCGCTCGTCCGCTCGTTGCCCAACCCTCCACCCTGGCTCGGAGGGTGGTTGGAGGCGGCGGCCGTCGATCTCGACCCGGCCCGGGCGTGGTGGGGCTGGCTCCTGATCTCGGCCGTACTCGCCTTGAGCCTCCTCGTGTTTGCCGGCGCGGGGGCGGCCTGCCTTGTGCTTGCGGTCCTCACGCTGGGGCCCGTCTTGGTCTTGCGCAGCCGGCGGGGCCAGGGCGACCTGCGGGTGGAGCGCGAGCTGCCCGCCGCCCTCGAGGCCGTCGCCCGTTCCCTGCGCTCCGGAGCGTCCCTGCGGCAGGCGCTGGCGGAAGCGGCCAGCGTCACACCTGGGCGGCTCGGGCGGGAGCTGGCGTCGGTCGGGCGTCGCGTCGAGCACGGGGCGCCGCTGGTCGAGGCGCTCGAGGGGATGGCCGTGGCGAACGTCCTGCCCGGTGTCCGGCTGACGGTGTCCGCCCTGTGCCTGGGCGTCGAGACCGGCGGCGCCCAGGCCCGAGCGGTGGACGGCGTGGCTTCGACCCTCCGCGACCGGCTCGCCGTCGCGGCCGAGGTCCGCGCCCTGTCTTCGCAGGCGCGGATGTCGGCCCTTGTCATCGGGCTGGCCCCCATCGCGTTCGGCGGCTTCGCCATCGCCACCGATCCCCGCACCGGCGCCTTCCTGTTCCACACACCCCTGGGCCTGACCCTGGTGGCGATCGGCTGCGGCCTCGATGCCGTCGGCTGGCTGTGGATGCAGCGGCTGGTCAGGGTGCCGGCATGACCGCCGCACTGGCAGCGGCGTGGGCGGCCGCCGTGCTGGCCGTGGGCTGGTACCACCGGCCCGCTCCCGCGCGGATCCGTTCCCTGCCTCGACACGCCGCGTTCCCGATGAGCGGCGGAGGGAGAGTGGGCGCCCGACCGGATGCCGGCCCGGTCGAGCGCCTCGGTCGCTGGGTTCTCACCCGACTCCGCCGCAAGGCGCCGGTGCAGCCGGCTGAGGCTCGGCGAGCAGGCCTGGCCCTGATCGCCGTGGCCGCGTTCCTGCCCGTGCTCCCTATCGCCGCCCTTCCGGTCGCCGCGGTCGCGTGGGCGGCCCCGGGCGTGGCCGGCAGGAGGGCCGAGCGCCGGAGGCTGGCGCGCCTGGCGGCCGACCTCCCCGACGTCGTCGACCTCCTCGTTCTCGCCGTGGGAGCCGGGCTCACCGTGCATCTCGCCTTGGCCAGGGTCAGCGTCCGGGCCAGTGGCCCCCTGGCCGGTGAGCTGCGCCGCACCCTCGAGGAGGTGAGGCTCGGGCGCCGCCTGGCCGACGCCCTCGACGACCTGCCGCGTCGGGCCGGGGAAGCGATGCGCCCCCTCGTGGCCGCCCTGGTCGCCTCCGAGCGGTACGGCGCCCCGCTCGTCGCCGGACTCGAGCGCCTCTCCGATGAAGTACGCCGAGACCGCCGGCGGCGGGCCGAGGAAGCGGTCCGCAAGGTGCCCGTCAAGCTGCTGTTCCCCCTCGTCACCTGCACGCTGCCCGCCTTCGGGCTCCTCACGGTGGCCCCCCTTGTCGCCAGCGCGATCCGCTCGCTGCGCCTCTGACTCCCCCGTTCCCGACCGCTCCAGACCAAGGAGTCAACGTTGTTCGCGCTGTCCGTTTACCTCTTTCTGGCCCTGCACGGGCTCCTCGACGCCACCCGGCGGCGGCTACGGGCCGACGAGCGGGGGCAGGCGTCCGCCGAGTACGCCCTCGTGTTGCTGGGCGCCGCCGCTGTCGCCCTGCTTATCGTGGCCTGGGCCACCAAGACCGACCTGGTCGAGAAGCTCCTCGACAAGGTGCTGAAAGCCATCACCGGCAAGGTGGAGTGACCCCGTCCCGACGGGAGTCATCGCTCCGGGGCAGGCGGCGCCAGGGACTGGTCGCCGCCCGCCTCCCCGGTCGTGGGCAGGCGTCCGTCGAGCTGGCCCTCGTCCTTCCCCTGGTGCTGACCCTGCTCCTCGTCCTCGTCCAGGTGGGGCTGGTCGTGCGCGATCAGATCCTCGTGGTGCACGCCGCCCGGGAGGCGGCACGAGAGGCGGCGGTCGAGCCGTCCCCCGAAGCAGCCGAGCGGGCGGCGGCCGCATCGTCCGGGCTCGACCCTGACCGGCTCGAGCTCGAGATCAGTGGGCGGGGTGGGGCAGGAAGCCGTGTCCGGGTCATTGCCCGCTACCGGGCGGAGTTGGTGATGCCCGTCCTGCGCTCTGCCTTCGAGGAGGTGCGGCTCCGAGCTTCGGCCACCATGCGTGTTGAGCGATGAAGTGCTTGCCACGGAGAGAATTTGGCCGTAGCCCTGGCGAAACTCTCGAACGTCTGGTATCTGTCATCGGCACACAGCGCGGCCGGGGCGGTGCCGGTTGTTGAGCGGCAGCTCAACAGGGAGGGGTCAACAGCGTGTCCATCGTGCGTCGCATCGTTGCCGTCGCAGTCACGTCCACCGTCGTCGCCGCCTTCATGGCCGTGGTCCCGGCCAACGCCGCTGACGGCGACACGATCACGACCACCACCGCCCCCGAGGCATTCATCGCCACCGCGTCCGCGCAGGGGCTCCGTCTGAGCCTGTTCGGCACGGACATCACCGTCGGCGCCTCCAACGCGCTCATCGACTCCAGTCCGAAGGCGCAGGCCCTCGGCGCCGGTGTCCTGCTCGTCGGCGGAACGGTCGCCGAGGCCTTGGTCACCGGTCTCGACAAGACGCTCGACCCGGCACCGGCGTGCGTGATCAACCTTCCTCTCGGGCTGCTCAACCTCGCTGCTGCCTGCGGCGACGCCGCCGTCTCCACGGTCGGGGGCTTGCCCAACGCAGTTTCGTCCGGCGGTGTCGCATCCGTCGAAATCGGACTCAGCCTCCTGGGCCCCCTCGTGGACCAGCTGGCCGCCCTTCTCGACCAGACGATCGCCACCGTCCTCGACCCGCTCCTGGGGCTGCTGGGCAATCTGCTGAACCCGTTGCTCAGCGCGCTCAACCTGAGCACCGACAACCTGGTCAGCGACCTGCTGGCAGGGCTCCAACGGGCCACGGCGGTGCTGGCCATCCGCCTCGGCACATCCAGCGCGACGGGCACGACCGATGCGGCCAAGGTCCGCTCCGAGGGCAAGGCCGAGGGCGCCGTCATCGAGCTCCTCCCCGGGCTGAGCCCCCTCGGTGCCCCGCTCGCCACGATCACCGTCGGCCAGGCCCGGGCCAGCGTCGACGTCACCCGCCCTGCCGCCAGCCAGACCGGTGCCGTCACCGCCGTCGCCACGCCCGATTTCGACGCCGCCCTGGTCAACGTGGCCCTCGGCCTCCCGATCTTGGGTGACGTCACCAACATCCCAGTCGGCCTGGGCTCGCCGCTCACGCTGCTGGCGGGCACGCCCCTCCAGAGCACGATCACCCTCGGCGGCGGGTCGGTGTCCGACGGCCCGAACGGCTCCAAGGTGGCGGTGGCCGACGGCGTCAGCCTGCAGCTGCTCACCGGCCTCAACGGTGGGATCGGCCTGAGCCTGGCCCACGCCGAAGCGGCCGGCGGCGGCGTCTCTGCCGTGATCACGGTGCAGCAGAAGGCGGTTCCGGTTCCGGTCGTCGTGCCCGAGCTGGCTCGCACCGGTGGTCGGGAGCCGTGGGCGCCGATGCTGGGTGCCGGCCTCCTGCTGGCCGCCCTCCTGACCCGCCGGACCGTCCGTGCGAGTCAGGCGAGCGGTGCCAACCGTCCCTGATCCCCGCAGGGACGCCCAATACCTCCCGGTTCGCCTCCGGTAACCTGATCGAAGCCATGTCCGGCCGTCGCGTGCCGCGCCCAAACTCCAACCAGAGGCCGTCGTGCTAGAGCTCCTCCGCACCAAACCTTGGGTCCGTTACGTCCTGTCCGGGCTGTCCGTCGTCCTCCTGCTTGGAGGACTCGGCCTGGTCGGCTACCCGTTCGCCACCAACATCTGGCAGGACCGCCTCCAGGACAAGCTCAGCGATCAGCTGACCTCGCCCCAGCTCGAGCAGGCGTACCGTGAGCGCCAGGTCGAGACCGGAGACAGCCTCACCCGCGTCCGCATCCCCGCCCTCGACGTGGATGTGGTGGTGGTGGAAGGCATCACGCCGAGTGCCCTGCGCGCCGGCGCCGGTCACTACCCGCAGACCCCCCTGCCCTGCGAGCCGGGGAACATGGCCATCGCCGGCCACCGCACCACCTACGGCAAGCCGTTCGGGAACATCGACCGGCTCAAGCCGGGTGACACCATCGAGGTCACCACCCCTATTGGTGGATGCGTGTACCAGGTGAGCAAACCCCCGTTCGTGGTGCCACCGACCGACATCACGGTCCTCGACGCCACCCCTGACCGTTCCATCACCCTCACGACGTGCCACCCCAGGGGGTCGGCCGCTGAGCGCCTCATCGTCCGGGGCACCTGGGTGA
>JALZEC010000250.1 GCA_030862235.1 Actinomycetota bacterium
CTCGCTCGGTGATCGGGTCGACGTGTTCGTCCGGATGGTGGTGCAGATCGACGGTCCGCTTCCCGAGCCGCCCCTCGACGACGTCGCCCGCGAGGTACGGCTCCTGTGCCGGACGTGGGACGAGGAGTTGGCGGCCTGCCTTGCCACCCGCATGGACGAAGGCTGGGCCCGGCGGCTGGCCCGCACCTGGGGCGACTGGTTCCCCGCCTCCTACCGGGACGCCCGGAGCCCCCAGCAGGCGGCGGACGACGTCGTCGACCTCGAGCAACTGCTCGGGGGCCACGGTTCCGCGGCATCCACCGTGACGGCCAGGACCGGGGCCAGGGGCGACGGCCGGATCCGTATCGTCCTCGTCCCCGACGCCGACTCGGGCCCGGCCCGGCTCAAGGTCTTCACCGCCGGAACGGACGTGGAGCTGTCCCGCTTCCTCCCCATCATCGAAAGCCTGGGCCTGTGGGCGGTCGAAGAGCAGCCGTTCGAGCTGGGCCGGGAGGACGAGCGGGTCCACCTCCACGACTTCGCCGTCACCGACCCGAGCGGGGCGCCGCTGCAGGCCGGGGAGGATGGACCTCGACTGGCCGAGGCCGCCCTCGCCCTCTGGCACGGCGACGCCGAGGTCGACTCCCTCAACCGGCTCGTCCTGCGGGCAGACATGTCCTGGCAGGACGTCGCCGTCCTGCGGGCCTACCGCCGGTACCGCAGCCAGGTGGGCACCACCTTCACCGCCGGCTACGTCGACGACGTGCTGGTCGAGAACGCCAACATCACCCGGGCCCTGCTCGAGCTGTTCGCCGCTCGGTTCGACCCCGCCCTCGACCCGTCAGGGGAGGTGCTCGAGCAGCTCCGACGCCGGGTCGTGGAGGCGTGCGACGCCGTCCCCCTGCTCGACCACGACCGGATCCTCCGGGGGATGCTGGCCCTGGTCGACGCCACCGTGCGCACCAGCCGATATCTCCGGCCGAGCACTCACATCACGCTGAAGTTCGACTCCTCAGCCGTGCCCGAGGCTCCCCGTCCGGTCCCCTTCCGGGAGATCTTCGTGAACGGGCCGACGATGGAGGGCATCCACTTGCGCTGGGGCCCGGTCGCCCGGGGGGGTATCCGGTGGAGCGAGCGGCCCGACGACTACCGCAGTGAGGTTCTCGGGCTCATGCGGGCCCAAGTCCTCAAGAACGCGGTGATCGTGCCGACGGGCGCCAAGGGCGGCTTCGTCGTCAAGCGGGGGCGTTACGGCCGGGCGGCCAACCCCGGGGTGCAGGAGGCGTACGAGACGTTCATCACCGGTCTGCTCGACGTCACCGACAACGTCGTCGGCGAGACCGTGGTGCCCGTTGCCAGACGTCGGGACGGAGACGACCCCTACCTGGTGGTTGCCGCCGACCGGGGCACGGCCGGCTTCTCCGACCTGGCCAACCAGCTGAGCGAGGAGCACGGCTTCTGGCTGGGCGACGCCTTCGCCTCCGGGGGCTCCCGCGGCTACGACCACAAGAAGCTGGGCATCACCGCCCGCGGCGCCTGGGTCGCCGTCCGCCAGCAGTTCGCCGAGCTGGATATCGACATCGACGCCGACGGCATCACCGTGGTCGGCATCGGCGACATGTCGGGCGACGTCTTCGGCAACGGGATGCTGCGCTCGGACCGGATCCAGCTGGTGGCCGCCTTCGACCACCGGGACGTCTTCCTCGACCCCAAACCCGATCCGCACGCCTCCTACAAGGAACGGGCCCGCCTGTTCGCCCTGCCCGCCTCCTCCTGGCAGGACTACGACCGGTCCCTGCTCAGCCCGGGAGGAGGGGTCTGGTCCCGGCTGGACAAGCGCATCGAGTTGAGCCCCGAGGCCAGGGCCGTGCTCGGGGTGGAGGCCGAGGAGCTCTCGCCCCCCGAGGTGATCCGAGCCATCCTCCAGGCGCCGGTCGATCTGCTCTTCGCCGGCGGGATCGGCACCTTCGTCCGGGCCAGCACCGAGCCCGACCACGAGATCGGCGACCGGTCCAACACCGAAATCCGGGTCCCCGCCAGCAGCGTGCGCGCCCGGGTCGTGGGCGAGGGGGCCAACCTCGCCTTCACCCAGCGGGCGCGGATCGAGTACGCCCGCCGGGGTGGTCGCATCAACACCGACGCCATCGACAACGCGGCGGGTGTGGACATCTCCGACCGCGAGGTCAACCTCAAGATCCTGCTCCGCCTGGCTCTGGACGCCGGCCAGCTGACGCTGCAGGAGCGCGACCAGCTGATGACCGAGGTCTGCGACGACGTGATTCACGCAGTGCTGCGGGACTGCGCCCTGCAGAGCATCGCCATCCGTCGCGCTCAGGTCGGCAGCCCTGGGCGCATGGGAGCGGCCGAGGCGTTGATGGCCGAATTGGAGGGCGCGGCGGTGTTCGACCGGGCGGTGGAGGCGCTCCCGACGGCTGAGGAGATGGAGGCCCGGGCCAAGGCGGGCGCCGGGCTGACCCGGCCGGAGGTGGCCGTGCTCCTCGCCGGGGCCAAACGAGGGCTCACCGCCCACGTGCTCCACTCGAGGATGCTGGATCAGCCGGCGATGCGGGAGGCGCTCGTCTCCTACTTCCCCACGCTTCTCGCCACCCGCTTCGACCACCTCCTGGAACGGCACCGCCTGCGTCGGGAGCTGATCGCATCGGTGCTGGCCAACGACGTGGTGAACCGGATGGGGCCCACGTTCGTCACCCGGCTGGCCCGTGACAGCGGTGCCCTGCCATCGATCGTGGCCTCGGCCTACTGGAGCGCCCGCGGGGTGGTCGACGCCTCCGCCTGGTGGCGAGAGCTCGATGCCCACGCCGGCCAGCGTCACGACGAAGCGGTGGTGGCAGCGCGGGACGCCCTGAGCGAGCTGCTCGAGTCCCTCACCCGCGACTACCTGCGGCGGGACGAGGTGCTCGACATCGCCGGAGTGATCGCCCGCGATCGCCCTCTGTTCCAGCAGCTCGAGGAGGCCCTCCCGACCATCGGCACCCGCGCCCACCGCCGGCGGCGGAGCCGGCGGGTCGAGTCGCTGATCGACGGTGGTGCGGAGGAGGCCACCGCCCTGCGCTGGGCCTGCCTGAGCGAGCTGGAGATCGGGCCGGACGTGGCCGAGCTGGCCCGCGACACCGGCCGCCCGGTGACGGCCGTGGCCCAGGCGTTCCTCCAGCTGGCTGAATCGCTCGGGATCGACCGGCTGCGGGAGCGGCTGTCGGGGATGCCGGCCGAGGACCGCTGGTCGCGGGCCGCCTGGCGGGGCCTGGCCGACGACCTGGACGAGCTCCGCCGGGTGGCCGTCCGGCGGGCGCTCGAGCAGCATCCGAACCTCGACGCCGGCGATGCCGTCCGGGAGTTCCTCGCCGGCCGGACGCGGCGCATCGCCCAGCTGGCCACCGTGCTCAGCGAGATCGAGCGCGACCGTCAGGCGCCCCTCGAGGCGGTGGCGGTGGGAACCCGCGCCGTCAGCCAGACGATCCGCTGACTCGCCGGCGCCCCGGGCTCACGCCCGCCCGCCTCAGGTTTCAAGAGGCTTAGGGCGTCGTCGCCGGTTCCAGCTCCTCGTCCCGGCGCGGCTCGCCGGCGTGGCCCTCGACGTCGAGGTCGGGGATGATCCGGCCGAGCCAGCGCGGCAACCACCAGTTCCGGTCGCCCAACAGCTCCATGGTGGCGGGGACCAGCAGCATTCGGACGATGGTGGCGTCGAGCAGGATGGCCGTGGCCAGCCCCACCCCCATGAGCTTCACCACCCGCTCCTGCTCGAGGATGAAGCTGCCGAAGACGAAGACCATGATCGCCGCCGCCGCGGTGATGACCTTGGCCGTCGCCGCCAGGCCGTCGGCCACCGAGTTGCGGCTGTCCCCGGTCCGGCGCCACTCCTCCCGAATCCTGGAGAGCAGGAACACCTCGTAGTCCATGGACAGACCGAACACGATGGCGAACAGCATCATCGGCGCCCACGGCTCGAT
>JALZEC010000255.1 GCA_030862235.1 Actinomycetota bacterium
CCGGCACGATCCGCCGAGCTCGCTCGTCCCCCACCAGCACGACTCCCGCCAGGGCTGACCCGACGCGAGGCAGGAACTCGTCGGCGACCGCCTCGTGCACGACGAGGGATTCCGCGGCATTGCAGACGGACGGTCGCTGCGTCTTGGCGTTGACGACGATGGCCAGCGCGTCGTCGAGGTCAGCCGAAGCGTCCACGTAGATGTGGCAGTTCCCGTCCCCGTCGATCACGTACGGCACGGTGGCGTGCTCCAGGATGCTGGCGATCAACGATGGACCGCCCCTGGGAATCAGACAGTCGACGTACTCCCGCAGCCGCATGAACTCCACTGCTGCCTCCCGGCTGGTGTCCTCGACCAGGACGAGGGCGTCCTCCGGCAAGCCGGCCTTGGCCAGGCCCTCCCGAAGGACCGAGGCGATGGCGATGTTCGAGCGGATGGCTCCAGACGACCCCCGGAGGAAGGCCGCATTCCCGGACTTGAGGCACAGCCCGAAGGCGTCGCTGGTCACATTGGGCCGGTTCTCGTAGATGATCGCCACCACGCCCAGGGGTACTCGCACCTTCTCGATCAACAGCCCGTTCGGGCGTGTCCACCCCTCCACCACCTCGCCCACGGGGTCGGGCAGGGCGGCCACCTGGCGAAGCCCGGAGGCCATGTTCTCTACTCGCGCGGGCGACAGCCGCAGGCGGTCGATCACGGTGGCCGTGACACCCGCCTCTTCGGCCGCAACCACGTCGGCGGCGTTGGCGTCGAGCAGCTCAGGCACCCGCTCGAGAAGGAGGTCGGCGGCGGCGTGGAGCGCAGCGTCCTTGGCGTCGGTGGGGGCGACCGCCAGCGGGCGGGACGCCGCCTTGGCCCGCCGCCCGAGGCGGCCGAGGTCAGAAACGAAGGCGGTGCTCACGAGACGAGGGTACTGCCGTCAGCTCACGCGCAGCTCGGCCTGCATCCCCCGCGTGAAGTGAGGTGGGCCCTCCGACACGCCTCCCACCGGGATGAAGCAGACCAGGGCGTAGCGGCCGGGGGTTAGGTCGGCGACCACGAAGCTCTGCTCGCCGGGCTGGGCCGAGGCAGAGCCGGCGTTGGTCACGCGCACGCCGACCTGCTCACGCGGCAGCTCCAGCAGCTTGTCGACCGGGTCAGTCACGTTGTCGTTGATCTTGAGCACGACCAGCTCGTGCGTCTCCTTGCCTTCGTTCTCGAGCTCGAAACTGCGGGGCCCACCGGCCACCGATCGGGGGAGGCCCCGGTAGGCGTGGTCGACGGCGACCACGTCCTGGCGGGCCCAGCCACAGTTCTCGAGCTCGAAGGCGTGCACGCGGCGGGTGGCGGACACGACCCGCTCCTCCTCCAGCACCTTGAAATCGCCCGTGTCCCGGATGCGCACCATCCCGTCGACGATCACGTTGACGTCCGTGCGGATCTCCTCGGGAGCCAGCGCCCGCACCCGCTCGGCCTGGGCCACCAGGCCCGACGCGTAGGCCTTGACCACCTGGACCTGCTCCGGCGGGGAGAGCCTGCTCAGATCCACGCCCGGTTCGGGATACGTCTCCGTCTGGAGCGCCTGGACGCAGAAGTCGGTGAACTCGGGCCTCGGTCCCTGAGCAACGCCCGTCCGGCCGGCGCCCTCGTCGCCCCCGTCACCGTCTGTGCATGCGGCAAGCAGGACGGCGGCCGCGCCCACGGCGAGTATCCGGCGGAACGCCATGAGCCGCACAGTACCTAGGCCCCGCCGGCTGCGTACGGCGCCGCCTGCCGGGTCCGAGCGGTGCATCCTGCCGGCTCAGGGCCCTCCACCCGGCCTGCCGGGCCGAGCGGTGCACCCCTGCCTGCCGGATTTCGGTGGTGGCCGCCTACGCTCCGCCTGTGCGCCGGCTCGTCGCCTTCCTCGCCGCCGCCGCCATGGTGGCGACGGCGGTGTACGTGCGGTCGCGCGTCGATCGGCGGCAGGAGGAAGGGACCCTGCGCCTCGTCTGCTCCTTGGAGCTGGCGGAGCCATGCGAGGCGCTGCGTCAGGCGGATTCCCGCGTTGTCCTCACTACTGAGGAGGCGGGCACCACCGCCGACCGCCTCATCGCCGCGGACAATCCAGGGCTGGACGCCTGGCTCGTCCCCGAACCATGGCCCGACATCGTGGATGGACGCCGTCGCACGAGGTCCCTGCCGTCGCTGTTCCCCGTCGACCGCCAACCCATCGCCCGCTCGCCCCTCCGCCTCGTCGTGTGGGAGGACCGGGACAAGGCGCTCATCGCCAGCAGTCGATGTCCGAGCCAGGCGAACTGGAAGTGCTTGGGAGAGGCAGCCGGCGCCGGACCGTGGACGGCGAGCGGCGGGCGTCCCGAGTGGGGGCCGATCAAGCTGGGCCTGGCCGATCCGGCGACCGACGGCGTGGGCCTTCTCGTCCTCGGCCATGCCGTGTCCAGCTGGTTCGGCCGCACCGATCTGGCCCTCATCGACCTCGAGACGAGCGACGACTTCGACCGGTGGTTCTCGGCCCTCGGCCAGGCCGTCCGACCCTCGCCCATCTCCCCGCTGGGACGCATGATCGCCACCAACCGGGCGGAGTACGACGCCACCGGGACGATCGAGGCCGAGGCGGGGCCGCTCCTGGCCAAGTCGCCAAGAGCCGCCGAGGTCCACCTGCTCTACCCTTCCCCCATGGCGACTGCCGACGTGACCCTCGCTACCGTCGGTGGCACGCCTGAGGCCTCCGCGCTGCGGAGACTGGCGAACGGGAACGTCCTGCTCGACGGCCTGGTGGACGCCGGATGGCGCGTGCGCGGCGCCGAGGCCGTCCAGGGCGTGGCCAGCGACCCCTTGCCCCCCACCAGCGGCCTCCCTCCTGCTGGCCTGCTCGACGCCCTTCGTGACCGCTGGCGCCAGGTCGCCCGCCGTTGAAGCGCACGGTCTGGGTCCTGACCCTCCTCGCCCTGGTGGCGGGGGCGTGCACGTTCGGGTCCGAGGAAGCGGACGAGCCCGGTACGGGCGACGTTCCCAGAGGCTGCCACGCCGTCGACGTCGCCAGCTCGCCTGAGAAGTTCGACCTGCTGACCGACCTCGCCCGCCGGTTCAACTCATCGAAGGAGGCCAAGGAGGGCGAGGGCGGATGCGCCTTCGTCCGGGTGCAGCGAAAGTCCTCGGGAACGGCCATGCAACTGCTGGCCCAGGGGTGGATCGACGAGCAGGCGGAAGGGCCCCGGCCGGTTGTGTGGTCACCCGCCGCCAGTTCCTGGGGAGCGATCCTGAACGAGAGGCTCCGGGCCGCCGCTCAGCCGGCCATGGCACCGGTGGCGGCAGGCGCGGGCGGTGGACGTCCGGGAACGGCCAAGCCGTTCATGCTCACGCCCCTCGTCATCGCCATGCCCCGCCCCATGGCCGAGGCCCTGGGTTGGCCGACCAGCCCGATCGGGTATTCCGACATCCTCCAGCTGGCCCAGGACCCGGCGGGTTGGGGAGGCAAGGGCCATCCCGAGTGGGGACCATTCCGGTTGGGCAAGACCAACCCCAACTTCTCGACCAGCGCCCTGTCCGCCACCATCGCCCAGTACTACGCCGCCACGGGAAAGACCGGGGATCTCACGGCCGAGGACGTCGCTCGGCCCGAGGTCGACACGTTCGCCCGTGGCGTCGAGTCCTCCGTCGTCCACTACGGCGACATCACGCTGACGTTCCTCAACAACTGGTACCGCAACGACGCCCGCGGCACCGCCCTCACGTACACATCGGCGGTGGCCGTCGAGGAGAAGTCGGTCATCGACTACAACCGCGGCAACCCCGACGGGATCCTCGATCCGGGTGAGCAGCCTCGCCCGCCACGCGTACCCCTGGTGGCCATCTATCCCAAGGAGGGCACGCTCTTCTCCGACAACCCGTTCATTGTCCTCGACGCCCCGTGGGTGACGAACGAGGAGAAGGCAGGCGCCCGGCGTTTCGAGACCTACGTCCAGCGACCGGAGAACCAGCAGCGAGTGTTGGAGTTCGGTTTCCGGCCCGGAAACCCACAGGTCGCTACCGGTCCTCCGATCGAAGCCCGCAACGGGGTCGACCCCAACCAGCCGCAGAACGTGCTCTCGGTTCCCGAGCCGGCGGTGCTGGTCCGGATCCTCGACCTCTGGGCCGAGCAGCGGAAGAGCGCGAAGGTGATGCTGGTGATCGACGTGTCGGGATCCATGGGCGACGCGGGCGACGACCGGGGGAACACGAAGCTCGACCTGGCCAAGCAGGCGGCGGTGACCGCCCTCGAGCAGTTCAAGGCTGACGACGAGATCGCCCTGCGCATCTTCTCCACCGAGATCAGTCCGAGACCACCGACGGACTACCTCGACCTGGTGCCCTTTGGTCCCGCCGGCTCCCAGCGGGAGACGATCGCCCAGCGGATCCGATCGCTGGTGCCGACCAGGGGAACGCCGCTCTACACCGTGGCTCGGGACTCCTACACCCACCTGCGGGACGTCTATGACCCCAGCAAGATCAACGCCGTCGTCCTCCTCACCGATGGGAAGAACGAGGACCCCCGCAACAGCGTTCTCGACGGGCTCCTGGCGCTCCTGCGTTCGACCAACGAGGGCCAGTCGAGCCAGCCCGTGCGGCTTTTCCCCATCGCCTATGGGAAGGACGCCGACATCGCCGTCCTGCGCAGGATGGCAGAGGCGACCAACGCCACCGCCTACGACGCCACCGATGCCACGACCATCGACAGAGTCTTCACCGCGGTGATCAGCAACTTCTGATGCTCGAACGCCTCCCTGCCGGCGCCCGCACCCCGGCCATGGCCCGGGCCATGCTGTCCCCGTCTGGCATCCTCCTGGCCGGAGCCGGCGCGTCCGTCGTCATCCTCGCCGGGGCGGGACTTCCGGCCGCCATCGTCGCCGGGCTCATGGCATGGGGTGGACGGGTGGCCTACGCCTTCTACCGCCGACCCAAGCCGGAACGGATCGACCCCTTCACACTGGGCGAGCCGTGGCGTCAGCTGGTCGGACGAGCTCAGTCCGCCGGGCGGCGGTTCGAGGACGCCGTCCGCCAGACCGCACCCGGTCCCCTCCGGGAGCGGCTGGGCGAGGTCGGCGGGCGGGTCAACACCGCCATCCAGGAGGCGTGGGAGATCGCCAAGCGGGGGCACGCGCTGGACAAGGCGGTGCACGCCCTCGGCCTGGAGAACATCCGCCGGCAACTGGCGGAGGCGGAGGGGCACAGCCCAGGCGCCGAACCGAGCAGCGACCGGAACGCCATCGTGCAGTCCCTCCGCAACCAGCTCCAGTCGGCCGAACGGCTCGCCCGTGTCGCCGACGATGCCCGGGACCGGCTCCGGCGGCTGAACGCGCAGCTGGACGAGACCGTGGCTCGGGCCATCGAGCTCTCGCTCTCGGCCGTCGACGTCGCCGCCCTGCAGCCTCTGGGCAGCGACGTCGAG
>JALZEC010000268.1 GCA_030862235.1 Actinomycetota bacterium
GGGTGAGGTTTCGGCCGAACTGGTCGAGGACCAGGGAACCAGTGGGCTGGTTCTCGGAGCTGGGGGCGCCGGAGGTGGCCTCCTTGCCCGAGTAACCGGAGAGGAGCTGGATGACCTGCTGGCGGACGCGGGAGAGGTCGGCACCCAGCTTGACCAGCACCTGGGCGGCCACGCCCTCGCCCTCCCGGATGAGGCCGAGGAGGATGTGCTCGGTTCCGATGTAGTTGTGGCCCAGCTGGAGGGCCTCACGCAGAGACAGCTCGAGGACCTTCTTGGCACGCGGAGTGAACGGGATGTGACCGCTCGGGGACGACCCCCCCTGGCCGATGATCTCCTCGACCTGCGTCCGCACTGCCTCGAGCGAGATGCCGAGCTGCTCCAGCGCCTTGGCCGCGACTCCCTCGCCCTCGTGGATCAGCCCCAGAAGGATGTGCTCGGTGCCGATGTAGTTGTGGTTGAGGAGGCGAGCCTCCTCTTGAGCCAGCACAACCACCCTTCTGGCTCGGTCAGTGAATCGCTCGAACAAAGTGAACCCCCTAGCAGGGACGGCGGGTCCGCAACCGGAGTCTACCGGCGGCCACGGTAGATGTAACACGCAGCTTCCGCCCAGCGTTCCCACCGCGGGCAGAACTCATCCCAGTACATCGGCAGGTTTCCGGGCGAACTTAGGTCGTCGCCACTGAGCGGGGTTGCGAGTTGAGCAGTCGCTTGAAGTAGGTTCTTCCCGTGGCCGGGCTGGCGTCGCTGCTCCACCTCCCCACCCTCGAAGCCGACCTGGTCCGGGTGGAGGCCGCTCTCCGACGCACGGTCGAGGCCGGCGACCCGTTCATGACGACCGTCGCCAGCCACCTGATCCCCGCCGGAGGAAAACGGCTCCGGCCGGCCATGGCGCTGGCCGTGGGCAGCCTGGCGTCCGCTCCCGTTCACGACGACGTGGTGATGGGCGCGTGTGCGGTGGAGCTGGTCCACCTCGGCTCGCTGTACCACGACGACGTGATGGACGAGGCGGAGACCCGCCGCAACGTGGAGAGCGTCAACGCCCGGTGGGGCAACCTGGTGGCCATCCTGGCCGGCGATTTCCTGCTCGCCCGGGCCTCGGAGATCGCCGCGTCCCTCGGCACCGAGGTGGCGGGCCTCCTGGCTACGACCATCGGCTTTCTCTGCGAGGGACAGGTGCGGGAGCTTTCGGTCGCATTTGACGTCGGGCGGTCCGAGGACAACTACCTCACGGCCATCGAGGGCAAGACGGCGTCCCTCATGTCAACTTCGTGCCGGATCGGCGGCATCACCGCCGGGCTCGACCGGGCGAGCATCGAAGCCGTCACCCTCTACGGGCGCAACGTAGGCATGGTCTTCCAGATCGTCGACGACATCCTCGACGTCGTCGCCACCGACGAGGAGTTGGGCAAGCCGGCGGGGAACGACATCCACGAGGGCGTCTACACCCTGCCTGTGCTGCGGGCGCTGGCCGCGGCGGAAACGGCCGAGGAGCTGCACCGGCTCCTGCGGCGGCACATGGACAAGGACCAGATCGAGCGGGCCCGCACCCTCGTCAGGTCGAACGGAGCCGTCCCCGCCGCGCTGGACGTGGCCCGGGAGTACGCCCGGCGCGCCGATCACGCCCTCGAACCCCTCGGCGAGCGCGCAGAGAGAACAAGCGGAGTCGTCGAGGCCCTCCGGGGCCTCCCCCACGCCCTGGTCGCCAGCGTCGCCGTCTGAACGATCCGGTCCCGCCCGACGGGTGACCGGCCGTTGCCAATCCGTTACACGGGCGAGATCGAACGGTTGCCTCGCTGTCTCACTCTCGACCTACCCCGAGACGTTCTCGGCGGAGGAAGGGGGAGAGATGAGATCCCGACGAATCGTGGCGCTCCTGTCAGCAGTGGCGTGTGGGCTGGCCCTCGTGGCGGTCCCAGCCACTCGAGCGTCGGCGGCCCCGTACTGCGGCATCACGTGGGGCAGCCTGGACAAGTCCGATCCGGCATACACCGGCGCTCTGGTTGCCGGCGCCCGTGTCGGACAGCACGACTGCTGGGACCGGCTGGTGATCGACCTCAGCGGCGTGCCTGCCCCTGGCTACTCCGTCCGCTACACCGACGGGTTCATGGACATCGGGGGCACCCCTCGCTGGGTGTCCGGAGGCGCCGTGCTCACCATCACCGTCAACGGCCCGGCCTACAACAGCAATGGGTCCACAGTGCCGTGGGCCAACGGACAGCACATCATCAGCGCTTCCCAGTTCAGCGCCGGAGGGTGGCGCACCTTCCGCGACCTGGTCTACGGAGGCAGCTACGAGGGACAGACCCGCTTCGGGCTGGGTGTCCGCGCCCGCCTGCCGTTCCGGGTCTTCAAGCTGGAGAACCCCAGCAACTGGTCGAGCCGCCTGGTGATCGACGTCGCCCACCAGTGGTGACACCGGCTTGACGATGGTGCCCGGTCTCGGTCTCGTCCGAGGCCGGGCGCCCGTCACGTCTGGTCAGCAGGTGAGGAGGGCTCCGGGCGGAGGGTGGGGAAGAGCAGCACGTCTCGGATGTTGTGCATGTCGGCCAGGAGCATGACCAGGCGGTCGATGCCGATGCCGAGACCGCCGGTGGGTGGCAGGCCGTACTCCAGCGCCCGCACGTAGTCCTCGTCCACGACCATCGACTCCTCGTCGCCCGCCTCCCGCTGGCGGAGCTGGTCCTCGAAGCGGGCCTGCTGGTCCTCCGGGTCGACCAGCTCGGTGAAGGCGTTTCCCAGCTCCCGCCCGGCGACGATCGGCTCGAACCGCTCGACATAGCCCGGCTTGGACCGGTGCGGACGGGCGAGGGGCGAGACCTCGAGGGGGTAATCGCAGACGAACACCGGACCCCACAGCTCGGACTCGGTGGTCTTCTCGTAGATCTCGAGGACGACCTTGCCCGGTCCCCACCCGTCCTTGACGTGAACGCCCAGCTTGCCGGCGAGGGCTCGGAGTTCGGCCACCGGCATGGCCACGTCCACCGCGACCCCGGCGTGCTCCTCGATCAGTTCGACCATGGTGGCCCGCCGCCAGGGGGGCGCCAGCTCGACGTGCCGGTTGCCGTAGCGAAGAGAGGTACCACCGGTCAGCTCGGAGGCGAGGGCCGACACGAGGTCCTCGGTGAGAGCCATCATGTCGGTGTAGTCGGCGTACGCCTGGTACAGCTCGAGCATGGTGAACTCGGGGTTGTGACGGGGAGAGATCCCCTCGTTCCGGAACACTCGGCCCAGCTCGAACACCCGCTCGAACCCCCCGCCGATCAGCCTCTTCAAGTACAGCTCGGGGGCGATCCGCAGGTAGAGGTCCATGTCGAGGGCGTTGTGATGGGTAACGAACGGCTTGGCCAGCGCTCCGCCGGGGATCGGCTGGAGCATGGGAGTCTCGACTTCGAGGAACCCCCGGGTCTCGAGCCACCGGCGAACAAAGGAGACGATCTGGCTGCGGAGGACGAACGTCCGGCGGGCCTCCTCTGTCACCCAGAGGTCGACGTACCGTTGGCGGTAGCGCACGTCGGGGTCGGACAGCCCGTGCCAGCGGTCGGGGAACGAACGGCGCGCTCGGGCGAGCCGGACCCACTGCTGCACGGCCACAGAGAGCTCCCCTCGCTTGGTGGTGACGATCTCGCCCGTGACCCCGAGCCAGTCGCCGACGTTGAGGTGGCAGAACTCGTCGAAACGGGGCGTGGAGCCCTCGGTGGCGAACAACTGGATGCGCCCGGACGAGTCGGCCAGCGTGCCGAAGGCGAGCTTGCCGTGGACCCTTCGCAGCATCAGCCGTCCGGCGACGGAGACGATGACGGTCGTGCTGGTCCCCGGGGCGAGGCCGGCGTACCGCTCCTGGAGGAGGCCCGCCGAGCTGGTCGGCTCGAACCGGTAGGGGACGTCCTCGGCGGTCACGGAGCCAGCGCCCGGTTGCGCTCGTAGATCAACCGGAGGCCGTGGAGGGTGAGCCAGGGTCGGTAGTCAACGATCGACTCGCAGTACGGGAGCATCAACTCGCCCAACCCTCCGGTGGAGACGACCGAGGACGGGCCCAGCTCGGCCTGGAAGCGCCGGCACAGCCCGTCGACCGCAGCGCCGAACCCGAAGAAGGTACCGGACTGGATCGATTCCACCGTGCTCTTGCCGATCACCCGGCGGGGCGCGGCCAGCCTGATGCGGGAGAGCGCGGCGGCCCGGGCGAACAGGGCGTCGAGGCTGATCTCGATGCCGGGGAGGATGGCGCCCCCCAGGTACTCGCCGGCCTCCGAGGTGGCGTCGATCGTGGTCGCCGTCCCGAAGTCGACCACCAGGACCGGTCCGCCGTAGAGGTCGTAGGCGCCCACCGCGTTGGCGATGCGGTCGGGCCCGACCTCCTTCGGGTTCTCGTACAGGATCGGCATGCCTGTGCGGATACCGGGCTCGACGATGGTGGGCGGGACCGAGAGGTACCGCTCCGCCATCTCCCGCAGGGCGGCGGTGAGCCGAGGGACGGTAGAAGAAACCACCACTCCGCTCACATCACCAAAGGCCAGGTGGTGGAGGGCGAGGAGCTGGCGGAGGAGGAGGGCGTGCTCGTCTGACGTCCGCTCCGGGTTGGTGTGAAGCCGCCACGGCTCGAGCAGCTCGTCGCCGCGGTACAGCCCGACCACCGTCTGCGTGTTCCCGCAGTCGATGGCGACGAGCACTACCGCAGGTCCAGACCGATGTCGAGCACGGGCGCCGAGTGGGTGAGGGCGCCCACGGAGATGAGGTCGGCGCCAGCGGCGGCATAGGCGGCCACGGTCTCGAGGGTGACACCCCCCGAGACTTCGACGATGGCCGCGCCGCCAACTTCGGTTACGCAGCCCGCCACCTCGTCCGGGGACATGTTGTCGAGCAGGACCAGCTCGGCTCCGGCGGCCAACGCCTCCTTGAGCTGGGCGGGGGTGTCGCACTCCACCTGCACCGGCCTTCCGGGCCACGCCCGCCGGGCGGCACCCACGGCCTCCTCGATGGAGAGGCCGGCGAGGTGGTTGTCCTTTACGAGGATGCCGTCGGAGAGGGACGCCCGGTGGTTGACGCCTCCGCCGGCGCGAACCGCCGCCTTTTCCAGTGCCCGTAGCCCGGGCGTGGTCTTGCGGGTGTCCCGAATCCGGGCTCGTCCTGATCCCCTGGCGGCTGTGTCCACGTAGCGGCGAGTGAGCGTGGCGATGCCGGAGAGGTGGCACAGGAAGTTGAGGGCGGTCCGTTCCGCGGTGAGGACCGAGCCCAGGAGGCCGTCGACGTGGGCGAGGGGGTGGCCGGCTGTGAGCCGGTCGCCGTCGTCGACCAACCACTCGAGGGTGATCACCGGGTCGACCTGGGCGAAGGCCTCGGCCGCCGCCAGCCGACCGGCCAGCACACCGTCAGACCGGGGCACGAGGGCAGCCCGGACGGAGACCCCCGCCGGCAGGAGGGAGGCGGTCAGGTCCCCGAGCACCCCGAGGTCCTCGGCCAGCGCTCGGCTGACCGCTTCCCGCACCGCCGTCCGGGGTGGGTGAACCGCGGTCACGTCAGTCGCCGATCACGATCCGACGGGCGAAGGCCGGTGAGGTGCTGGGGAAGTCGGAGCGGCTGTGGGCGCCCCGGCTCTCCTCCCGGACCGTGGCGGCGGCCACCAAGGCGGTGGCGACGACGACGAGGTTGCGCGCCTCCCACGCCTGGGGCCTGTCGAGCGGGGACGGGATGGACTCGATGGGACGGGCCCGGGCCAGCGACTCTGCGGTGCGGACGACCCCCGCGTCCTCGGTCATCGTCCGCTGCAGGTCGAGCCGCTGCTTGGTGACGTCCGCCGGCGTGGCGCCCAGTCCCTCCATCTGGACGGGTCGGCCGTTGACCGACGCGCCGGCCGGCTGGAGGGCAAACGGCGGGGAAGGCACGCGGATGGCCTGACCGTCGATGACGGCGCGCATCAGCCCGGTGGCTTCGGGTCCCCTCCGGCCGTCGGCGATGGCCTCGACGGTCCGCGCCGCGAACACCATGCCTTCCAGGAGCGAGTTCGACCCCAGTCGATTGGCCCCGTGCACACCGGTGCAGGCCGCCTCCCCGGCCGCCCACAGCCCCGGCACGCCGCTCGCCCCGTCGAGGTCGGTCACGATCCCACCAATGAAATAGTGAGCGGCGGGGGCGACCGGTAGCCACTCGGTTGTGGGGTCGAGTCCGGCCGCTCGCACCGCCGCAGCGATCGTGGGGAACCGCCGGTCGAAGTCCTCCAGGACGGTGGCGTCCAGCCAGAGGTGGTCGACCCCTTGGGCGGCCATGCAGCTGGCCATCGCTCGGGAGACGACGTCGCGGGGAGCGAGCTCGTCCACGAACCGGTCGCCGTGCGCGTCGCGGAGGATCGCCCCGTGGCCGCGCAGGGCCTCCGACAGCAAGGGTCGGGGCATTTGTGGATGGTGTAGAGCGGTTGGGTGGAACTGGACGAACTCCAAGTCGGCGACCGGGATGCCAGCCCGCAAAGCCATGGCGATCCCGTCTCCGGTGGCCTCCGGCGGGTTCGTGGTGACGGCGTACACCTGACCGGCGCCTCCCGTCGCCACCAGCGTGTTCTGCGAAGGCACGAAGTGCCGCTGGCCCGCCGGGTCGATGGCCTGCACACCTCGGCACTGCCCGCCGTCGATGACCAGGTCGACGGCGAACCACCCCTCCATGACCGAGGCGGCGGTGGCCTTGACCTCATCGACCAGCGCCCGCTCGATCTCCACTCCGGTCGCCGCTCCCCCGGCGTGGACGACTCGGGCCACGGAGTGCCCGCCCTCCCGGGCGAGGGCCAGCCGGCCGCTGGCGTCCCGGTCGAACACCGCCCCCATCGCGATCAGCTCGTGAACCCGGGCCGGCCCCTCGTCCACCAGGACGCGGACCGCTTCGGCATCGCACAGTCCCGCTCCCGCCGCCAGCGTGTCTGCCAGGTGAAGGTCGGTCGAGTCAGGGTCGCCCCCGAGCACGGCGGCCACGCCCCCTTGGGCCCAGCGGGTGGTGGCCTTGTCCAGCTCGCCCTTCGTGAGAACGCCCACCCGCACGCCCAAATCCGGGGTGGCCGCTCGGACGGCGGCCGACAGCCCGGCCACGCCACTGCCCAGGACGAGCAGGTCCAGGGGCTCAGCCACGGACCCGCTCCGCCAGTGGTCGATTGTGCTCGTCGACCAGGACGATGCGGGGCGCGAATCCGTCCAGCTCGTCCTCCTCGTAGTCGGCGTACGTCAGCACGATCACTCGATCGCCCGGCGACACCAGGAGGGCGGCCGCGCCGTTGAGCCTGACCTCGCCCGGATCGCCCACGATGGCATAGGTCTCGAGGCGGGCGCCGTTGTCCACGTCGAGCACGGCCACCTGCTCGTACTCGCGGATGTCGGCCCGCCACATCAGGTCCGGGTCGAGCGAGATGGAGCCGACGTAGTCGACGTGGGCGCCCGTCACCGTGGCCCGGTGGATCTTCGACTTCATCATCCGACGGCGCATTTAGGCGCACACCCCGCGATTGTCGATCAGCCGCGTCTGGCCGACCCAAGCGGCGATCAGGAGGCGGGCCTCTCCCGTCACCCGCTCAAGGGGCCGCAGCGTCGCCGGGTCGGCCACCTCGGCGTAGTCGAGGCGGGCGAGGGGCTCCGATGACACGACATCGCCCATCGTCGCCCGCAGCCGCCCGGCGTCACGCTCCCCACGGGTGACGGCCTCGGCAGCCGCTCGGAGGGCCCGGTGGAGGACGGTGGCTGCCCGCCGCTCCCCGACCGAGAGGTAGGCGTTGCGGCTGGAGAGGGCCAGGCCGTCAGTATCCCGGATGGTCGGGCAGCCGACGACCTCCACAGGAAGGGACAGGTCGGCCGCCAGCCGGGACACCACCAGAAGCTGCTGGTAGTCCTTCTCCCCGAAGTAGGCCCGGCAAGGGCCGACGATACCGAACAGCTTGGTCACGACGGTCGCCACCCCGGCGAAGTGACCGGGCCGCGTCACCTCCTCCAGACCCTCCCCGAGGCCCGCCACCGTGACCCGGGTGACGATCGGCTCGGCGTACATCTCCTCGACGGAAGGGGCGAAGACGAAGTCGGCTCCCGCTCCCGCGCCGACGCCGAGGTCCCGCTCCCGTGGCCGCGGATACCGGGCGAAGTCCTCGGATGGCCCGAACTGGAGGGGGTTGACGAAGATGCTGACCACGGTGAGGTCCCGTTCGGCCACAGACCGCCGGATCAGCGAGAGGTGGCCCTCGTGCAACGCGCCCATGGTTGGGACGAAACCGACCGCCCGGCCCTGCGCCCGGGCCTCATCGAGCTCCTTGCGCACCACGTCGATACGGTCGAGGACGCGCAACGAGACTCCTTCCACGTTCCGGCCCGGACTCGGTGCCGTTCGTCGGTTACAGCCTACCGAGGCGCCGCACCTTCCCTGCGGCGCGTTCCTCCCACCCGTCGGGGAGCAGGTCGGGCGCGAGGTCGGCCAGCGGGGCGAGTACGAACCGCCGCTCGAACATCCGGGGATGGGGGACGACGAGGTCGGGCTCGTCCACGGTGACTCCGTCAACCCAGAGGACGTCCACGTCGAGGGAACGGGGGCCGTGGTGCTCCGCCCGGACTCGGCCCGCCTCTGCCTCGATCCGGTTCGCCATCTCCAGAAGCTCCCGGGGCGATCGGTCGGTGACCAACTGCACGACGGCGTTGAGGTAGGGCGGCTGACCGGCGGGGCCGCCCAGCGGCTCCGTCTCGTAGACAGGGGAGACGGCAACCACGTCGGGCAGGGACGCGACCGCCTTTCGGAGTGCCGCTTCACGGTCGCCCAGGTTCGCCCCCAGCCCGAGGAACGCCCGGCGCCGAGCGCCGGCGCCGCCCCGCGCTCCGGCTGGCTCCGCCCGCCTTCGGGTGATCCGCACCCCGGCCGAACCCAGATCGGGGACCGGTGGCCGGAGCTTGCGCACGGCGACGGTCACCGCATCGACCCGCTCGTCGGCAGCGAGGACTTCGTCCGC
>JALZEC010000295.1 GCA_030862235.1 Actinomycetota bacterium
CGGATCGTCCTGGTCATCGATACGTCCTCTCCCTCACGTTAAGCCAAAAAAAAGTCGCCCTGTCGCGTTCCAAGAGGTGCGAGATCGCTTCAGCCACCGGATCGACCATGGTGATCCAACCGACGGCACCCATTCGCACAGGGTATGGCTCGTCGCGCCCTCGCGGGTGTCGACGCTCCCTCATGATGAGAGGGCGCCCGGGGGCGTCCAGACCTTCCGGGAAGGGTGCAGTGACCGACGGAGGGCCGATGCCGACAAGTCTCCAAAACCGAGTGCCAAAAAGCCCGGCAAGTCTCGCAAGGAGAAGCGGGGCCGAAGGAGGCAAAGACAGACGACATTGCCGGTACCTGACGCCGAACACCAGCGCCCTACTTCGGCACCACTGCGGCGGGGCCACTCCCGGCGACGCGGCCTCGTAGGCTGAGTCTGCAGCTGAGAAATGGGAGGGGAGCCCGCCATGCGTGGTTCGAAGCACTTCAAGTGGGGCGCGTGCGTCGTGGCGTTCGCGCTCGCCGGCGGGGTCGCCGGTGCCCAGATACCGAGCGGCAACACAATCCAGGGGTGTTACCAGCAGAACGGCGGCGATCTGCGCGTCGTCGACGACGCGGGGGAGTGCAGGAACAGTGAGATCGCCCTCGCATGGAATCAGCAGGGCCCGACGGGTCCCCAGGGGCCGATCGGCCCAGTAGGTCCGACTGGCCCACAGGGACCGACCGGACCCCAGGGCCCGATCGGTCCGCAAGGCGCGACCGGGCCCCAGGGCCCTCAGGGGCCCCCCGGCCCAGCCGGAGCGGGTGAGGCGTACTACGAGCACCGCGGCATCTACGGAGGCGGCGGCTCGCAAGGCATTCCCGGCGACTACCAGGACCGAGTCGTGGCCGATCTCGGATTGCCAGCCGGGATCTACACCGTTGTGGCGGCGGCGAAGATCCTCGATCTCGACAACGACGCGTACATCGACTGTTACCTGCGGCTCAACGGCGTCGAGCTGACGCGGACGGGAACCGAGCTCGAGGACGACAACAACCAGGTGGCGAGCGTCTCGCTCGTCACGGTTGCGACCCTGACGAGTGCCGGGACCGTCGACGTCGCCTGCCGCACGATTGAAGACGGCGTCGAGGTCAACACCGTTGACCTCCTCGCGACGAAGGTGAGCGCTGTATACGGCGGCTGAGCGGGGAGCTCGTCTCCGAAGGGCGACCTCTTCATCGCGCGCCGACGTCGCTTTACTCATAGTCTCTTCCGGCGGAGTGCGGTCACAGCAAACGCACGCCAACATGAGGGGGAGGATGGCATGTTCGTCCAGGTGATCACCGCCAAGGTGGTCGACAGAGAGGGCCTATCGCGTCAGCTCGATCGCTGGGAGCGGGAGCTGCGCCCGGGCGCCGAGGGGTTTCTCGGCAGTACTAGCGGCGTCACCGACGAGGGACGCTTTCTCGCACTCGCCCGGTTCGAGTCCGAGGAAGCGGCTCAGCGCAACAGCGACCGTCCCGAGCAGAGCGCATGGTGGGCCGAGACCGAGGAGACGCTGGAAGACGTGAACTTCCAGAACGGCGTAAAGGTCGTCACGATGGGAGGTGGCGGGTCGAACGACGCCGGCTTCGTCCAAGTCATGCGAGGGCGCGTCCTGGACGCCGCCAAGATGGACGAGCTCTGGTCGCGAATGGGCGAGTTCGAGGAGGCGATGGCGAGTCACCGACCCGACGTCATCGGGGACGTCACCGTCGTCCATGCCGATGGGTCGTACACGGACGCCGTGTACTTCACATCTGAGGCCGAGGCTCGCCGGAACGAGGGAAAGGAGCCGCCGCCGCAAATGCGAACCATGTTCGAGGAGTGGATGACGGCCGCTACCGTCGACGAATACCTCGACCTAAGGGAACCCCGGTTGGTCTGAGACCGAACCAGCCAGGGGTTCGACGGCGCGATCGGCCGTCGTCCGGCGGGGCGCGAAGTTGGACGGTGGAGTATCAGCGTTGGCCAAAGCGCTTGTTACAGAACCACGTTGCCTGGCTGGATGGATTTGCCCGATCGAACGTGCGACCGCTCAGTTCGCCGTTCGGAGTGAACGTACCGTGATATACCCCGACAGGACCGCGTTCCCAGTCAACTTCCGCCGTGAAGGAGTTGCCCGAGACCTCTCCTCTGCCCTGCGCGAAGTTGCCCGGGAAGCGCGCCTCTACGTCGAGGACGGTGAAGTCTCCTTTCGTCGGGCGAATCATGAAGGTGACATCAATGCCGTTGCTCTGATGCGCAACCCACTCGCCCGACACATCGAACTCCGCCATGGCTACCTCCTTTGAAGATGCACAATCGTAAGGTCGCGCCTCATCCTTGCGCCCGTCTCACCCCTCCGCCGCGACCGAACCCGTTCGACTCACCCGCTACACCGCCGTGGCGCTGATGGCCGACCCACAGGCCGAGCAGTAAGCGACGACGAACTCTCGCCCTTGTTGGCCCCGACCGTGAGCCGTCACCACACAGTGGGCGAGTGCCGACTCCAGGTCCGAACCACAGGCCGCGCACCTTGGCGACCCCCGCTTCGAATCCCGGGTGCGCTCGGGGTCGGCCGGCGCCTCGACTGAAGCGCGCAGCCGCACCAAGTCGACGGATAGGCCACGGAGTACCTGCCCGGCCGTCCCCTCAATGTCGAGAAGGCTGACCAGGACGTGTTCGGTCTCGACGTGCTCGTCGTGGCGCCGAAGCGAGAGCCGCGACGCGCGCTCCAGAGTTCGTTTGGCTCGGTCGGTGAAGGGGAGATCGCCGACGTTGCTGGTGCCTTCAACGGAGACGGCCTCGGCGACTTTGACTCGGCACGCGTCGAGCGTGGCGCCGGCCGCCACCAGCGCCCTCGCCGCCCCGCTCTCCTCGTCGGCGACGATCCCGAGCAGAAGATGCTCGGTGCCAATGTGCCCGTGGCCGAGACGCCGGGCCTCCTCCTCGGCAAGAACGACGAGCCGGCGCGCAGCATCGCTGAATAGCTCGATCACGGGAAGACCGTAGGTCATGGATTCGACGACCTGCTGACCGC
>JALZEC010000308.1 GCA_030862235.1 Actinomycetota bacterium
AGATGGGCAGCGAGCCCGGCAACAGACCACCCAGAAGTTGTTCGAGGAGGCCGAGAATGAGGCCCAGAAGCCCAGTCGGTTCGGGCAGCGGGGGCAGGGTGCCACCGGGCGCAGCGCATGCGCTCACCGTCCCGGTACCGCCAGGGGCGACGGTAAGCGGGGGGATTACCTGCGAGAAGGGAGCGCCCGTCGGCGACGTGCCGGTCACGGCCCCACTCACGGTTGCGCCGCTCGAGCCGCCGTTGACGGTGAGCACGCCGCCCAGCTGACCTCCCGGGCAGGGCCCCGGCGTCACCGTCGGCAGATTCCCGACTGCCGGGTCGGCTGTCGCAGTGACCTGCAAGGCGACCGTCGAGAGGGCCGGTGTCTCCTGACAGTCTCCGTTCACGCATACCTCGACCGGGGCGTTGGGAACGGCCAGCGGGCCGATGGTCCCGGTGACGTTCTGGGGTGCCGACACCGCCGGTCCGGCCATGCCGAGGGTTCCGGCCACGATCGCGCCCGCGACCAAAGTCCGTAGCTTCATTGGGATCCGCCTTTCGCAAGGAGAAACGAGGCTCGTTCTCGGCCGTCGCGGCCGGCCCCGTCGGAGGGTCAGTCAGTTCGACCGTCCGCCCCTATAGTTTGTTGTCTGTTGAGTCCGAATTGTCAAGAGTATTCGGAAGATTTGTTTTGCCTAAGTAATACCAATCGCGAGGCTCAACGTCTCGTCAACGCCCCCGCCTGCCCACTGGCGCGACCTCCACGGCAGGCCGTTCCGCACCAGTTAACGGTCGACGTCCCCCATGATCGGGTCGATGGTGGAGATGATCGCCACCGCGTCCGCCACCAGGCCGCCTTGCATCATGTGGGGCAGAGCCTGGAGATTCACGAACGACGGGCCCCGTATGTGGATGCGGTACGGCTTCGACCCGCCGTCGGACACGAGGTAGCACCCGATCTCCCCGCGAGGCGACTCGACGGCCACGTAGATCTCGCCCTCGGGGACCTTGAACCCCTCCGTGAAGATCTTGAAGTGGTGGATCAGGGCCTCCATCGACTCGTCGATCCGAGCTCGGGGCGGGGGCGTGACCTTCTTGTCCTGCGCTCGGTAGTCGCCGGAGGGCATCTCGTCCATGATCTGGCGGACGAGCTTGGCCGACTCCCGGATCTCGTTGAGACGGATGGCGTAACGGTCGAACGTGTCGCCGTAGGTTCCGATGATCACGTCGAAATCGAAGTGGTCGTAATACATGTACGGCATGTCCTTGCGCAGGTCCCAGGGTGCGCCGGTAGAGCGCAGGATGGGGCCGGTGATGGCCAGGGCCACGCACTCCTCGAAGGTGATCACACCCACGCCCTGCGTCCGCTCCTGCCAGATGGGCTGACCACTGAGCAGGTCGTCCCAGTCGCCGGTCTTCTTCTCGACGTTGTCGAGGATGGCCTCAACGTCGTCCCGCCAGCCATCGGGCAGGTCGGCGGCCACACCGCCGGGCCGGATGTAGTTGTGGTTCATCCGCAGCCCCGAGGCCTTCTCGAAGAAGGCGAGGATCCGCTCTCGATCGCGGAAGCCGTAGATCATCGCCGAGATGGCCCCAAGGTCCATTCCGTTCGTGCCCAACCAGAGGTAGTGCGAAGACATGCGGTTGAGCTCGCACATCAGCATGCGGATCATCGTCGCCCGGGGCGGCACCTCCAGCCCGAGCAGCTCCTCCACCGCCAGGGAGAAGACGAGCTCGTTGTGCATGGGCGACACGTAGTCCATGCGGGTCACGTTGGTGGGGCCCTGGAGGTAGGTGAGGTCCTCCCCGGTCTTCTCCATCCCCGTATGCAGGTAGCCGATGACCGGCTTGCAGCGCAGAACGGTCTCGCCCTCGAGCTCGAGCATCACCCGCAGGACACCATGGGTGCTGGGGTGCTGGGGGCCCATGTTGATGATCATCGTCTCGCCGTCGCGCGTCTCGGCCTCGATGTGCTCAGGGATGGCGGGAATGCGTAACACGGCGTCGATGTCGCGTATGGCCTCGATACCCGTCGTCCGCGCCCGCAACCCAGCCGGCGCTTCAGTATCTGCGACGTCAGTCATAGACGCTTCACCTTTCGGCCGAGTCCGCGCTGGCCAAGCGTTGGAGTGGCGCGAGGAGCAGGGAGCGCGAGGGCAACGGGTGGCCCGTAGGGAGGGACCCGAGGAGGGGGAGGGGCCCCCAGCGAAGCTGGGGAGGGCGCCCCCTCCTCGGGAGGGCCCCTGAGGGACAGGCCCCGTTGCCCGGGCCGCTGAGCGCGCCGCTGCGCGGACCGCGGCCACTCATCGTGGGGGTGGTGCTCCTTTGAACTGCACAGGAATGCGGCCCACCCCGTAGTCCTTGCGCAGCGGGTGGCCCTCCCAGTCATCAGGCATGAGGATGCGGGTGAGGTCGGGGTGGTCGGTAAAGACGATGCCGTACATGTCGTACGTCTCCCGCTCCATGGCCTCGGTGCCCGGGTAGAGCTCGAACAGCGACGGGATGGTCGGGTCTGATTCCGGTACCTGGACCCGAAGGCGGATGCGGCGGGGCGGTGAGAACGACAACAGGTTGACCACGACCTCGAACCGCTCGGGCTTCACCCCCGGCGGCAGGGGGCGGTCCATCTTGAACAGGTAGTCGACGCCGGTGACGTCCACGCACATCTGGTAGCCGTCCTCCTGCAGCTGATGCGCCACGCGCAGGTAGTCCTCCCGGTCGGGGAAGGCGACCAGCTGCCCTTGGGACAGCGAGGCGGGCACTCCGTGGATGAGCGGCTGCTCCTCCTCGACGGGGACCTCGGCCGCCTCCTGCTCGCTCACTTGGGCGTGGCCACCGCCACTGGGCGGTCGACATGGATGCCGGCGCCCGCTCCGGTCGCTTCCCGCCGCCGGACGATCTCGCCCGTCCGGATCATCTCGTGGAGGGTGAGGATGGAATGGATCAGGGTCTCGGGGCCCGGGGGACAGCCGGGCGTATACACGTCCACCGGGACCACCTGGTCCACGCCTTGGACGAGGGCGTAGTTGTTGAACATGCCCCCGGTCGACGCGCACACGCCCATGGAGATGACCCACTTGGGCTCCATCATCTGGTCGTAGACCTGGCGGAGCACGGGAGCCATCTTCTGGGACAGGCGGCCGGCCACGATCATGAGGTCGGCTTGGCGAGGCGAGGCCCGGAACACCTCCATCCCGAACCTGGCCAGGTCGAAGTGGGCCGCCCCCGTGGCCATCATCTCGATGGCGCAACAGGCGAGGCCGAAGGTGGCGGGCCAGACGCTGTTCCGCCTGCCCCACCTGACCAGATCCTCCAGGCGGGCGGTCAGGAAGTTGTACTTGAAGTCCTCGAGACCCATGCGTCCGCCCTCCTATGCCACCCGGCCGGGAGCTCCAGTGCCGACACGGCGGACGGTGGACCGAGTCGAGCGCTCCGCCGAAACCATGCTCTGGGCCGGGCTAACCGGGCGCAGCTTCTTGACCGGTCCCCAGTTCAGTGCGCCGTTGCCGATCAGATAGATGAACGACACGAACACAGCCACGGCGAAGATCAGCATCTCCCAGAGGCCGAAGGCACCGAGACTCCGATAAATGACGGCCCAGGGGTAGATGAAGATGATCTCAATGTCGAAGATGATGAAGATCATCGCCACGAGGTAGAAGCGCACCGGGAAGCGGCCGGACGTGCCGTGCTCGGGGACGATGCCCGACTCGTACGGCTCGTTCTTCGCCGGGGTGGGCCGCTTGGGGGCCAGCAGGGTCGAGGCGATGAACGACAGGCCGGCAAACAGTGCCGCCAGCACCAACAACACGAGGAGCGGGAGATACTGGGCCATCTGCCTGAGGCCCGTCACCTTACCGCGGGACGGGCTGGGGACCCTTCGGCTCCGACTCCTGGAGCGCCCAGAGCTCCTTGTCCCGTACGTGCAGCTTGTAGCAGAAGAGCAGGAACAGGGCCATGGAGGACAGGGCGAACACCGCCGGGTTCCTCCTCTTGGCGCCCAGGTCCCGCAGCATCACGACCGCCGCCGGTCGGGCCGCCGGGTCGGGCGCCGGCCGCTGGCCGACAACAGGCGGCAGCGCCTTCTGCACCTGGAGGACCAGGTAGTGCGGCGTGTGGAACACGTCCAACGGGCGGGGGACCTTCAGCCCGAAGGGACCCACGTCCTCGCCCCCTTTCTTGTAGGCGGCGACGAGGACATACTCGCTCGGGTTGCGGAACATCGCTCGGGGGCCGACCAGCTGGGAGTCGAGGACGGGGATGGCGTCGGCCACGGCCGGGTCGGTCACCTCCAGCCTCTTCCAGTCCTCAGGAAAGTCGTCGAGGGCGGGGTTGCGGGACTGGGCCAGGTCGCCGGTGACGATCCCCTCGCTGTGCCAGGCAGCCGGGGGTCCGATGGGGCCGATGCCGTAGACCCACCAGATGATCCCGAGAGTGGTGAGGAAGCCGAACAGACCGGCGCCGGACAGCAGGAAGCCGAGCCGGGCGCCCACGTTGGTGCTCAGGATGAGGAACGCCGATCCGCACAGGATCAGCACGGCGAGAAGGACGTACAGCCCCCCCTTGACCTGCGGGTTCCAGGTCAGGGCGGCAACGAGCGCCACGGTCACAGCCCCCTCTCGTAGTCCACGATGGCCTGGATCTGCTCCGGCGTCAGGGTCCTCCCGAAGTGTGGCATGACGCCCTTGGCGATCCCCCGGACGCCGTACTGCTTGCCGAACTCAGCCGTCTCCGCCACCCATTCGATGTGAAGCTTCGGGTCGGGGAACTGCCGGAGGGTGGCGCCGGCGGTAAGGGCAGGACCGAAAGCGCCGCCACCCGGCGGCCCGGACTCTCCATACGAGGAACCGTGGGTGTGACACTGGGCGCAGAAGCCCTCGAACAGCTTCTGGCCGTCGGTCCCGAACTCAGCCAGGTTCTTCTGCTTGACGTCCTGCTCCTTCAAACTGATGTGCTCGAGGTAGGAGACGAGGTTGTCGACCTGCTGCTCGTTCATGGGACCACCCCCCTCGACACCCCAGGGCGGCATCGGGGTGCCGGCACGTCCGTAGACGATGATGTTCTTCACCTCTTCCGGGCGGTACCGGAGCATCACCGTGTTCAACGCCGGCGCCCTCCACTGCACCTGCTTGGGAGGCGCCTCGGGATTGGCGGGGTCGGTGAGGGTGAACTGGGTCACGCCGCCCACGCCTTCGGCCCCGTGACAGGTCTCGCAGCCGAAATGCGGCTCGTGGGGCGTGGGGGGGTTTCCGGGAGAGTTCTGGAAAAGGGCCCGGCCCCGTTCCACGTCCTTGTCCTCGAAGTAGGCCGCCCCCCGGTCGAAGCCGGCACCCTCCTGGCGGAACGGCTCTCGGAGCCAGTAGAGCGGCAGCCCCACGGCGAGGATGGCCAGCATGGCGAACGCCCACCACAGGAAGCGGACGAGGCGCGGTCCCTCCATCCCCTCGTCGTCATAGTACGGCTTGCGGTTCGGGGCGACCTCGAGCTCGAGTCCCGGCTTGTACGTCTGGCGGGCGGTGGTCAGGAGGTAGATCACCCAGCCGGCGCTGAGGACGAGGACGACGATGAGGGCAACCCGCTCCTGGAATGTGGCGGCGAGCACCTGGCTCAGTGCCCTCCCCCAGCACCGATGCAGTGCGGCCCCTCGGCCTCCTGGCCGGTGGTGTTGGTTCCAATCGGAGGGCCGGGGATGATCTGACCGGTGTCGACCACGACGTTTCCGCCGTCGACGGTGACCGGGAAGTGGTCGAGACCGCGTGGAGCAGGGCCGCCCTTCTTCTCCCCCACTCGGTTGTACTGCGACCCGTGGCACGGGCACTCGAACCACTTCGACGTGTCGCACCACGGGACGCGGCAGCCGAGGTGGACGCAGCGCTGGTACAGCACGACGATCCCGGACTCCATGCCGGTGAGCACGCCGCCGCTGTAGACCTTCTCGGCCTTGCTGAGCGCCGCCTTCGGATAGCGCTGGATGTAGAAGCGGCCGGGCGCGTAGTAGTAGCGACCCTCGGCGTCGATCGTGGCGAAGATGTCGTCGAGGGAATCGGGCACCTTGATCTTCCCGCCGAACCCACCCCCGCCACCGGGCCAGAGGAAGCCCAGGCAGGCGGCACCGAACCCTCCCAGGCTCACGAGCATCATGTTGACGATCCCGCGGTTCAGGAACTGCCGGCGGGTGACGCCCAGCGCCTCGGGGTCCATCGGCCCCGCGGGGACCGGCGGCGGCGCCGTCGGCGCGAGCACGACCTCCCGACCGCGAGTACGAGCTTCGGCCGCGGCGCGCTCGACCTCGCGTCCCGTGACGGGGGCGC
>JALZEC010000392.1 GCA_030862235.1 Actinomycetota bacterium
CGCATCCGAGCGGGAACGGCGCCGGATCGCCCGCCGCCGTCGCCTGGAGCGCGCCGCCTCTACGTCCCACTGAAATTCCGGGCCCCAGCGGGGCCGGATCCGAGGCGAGATCACACCAGAGGCTGCACCAACGCCCGGCAGACCTGTCGGAGCCTCCGCAAGAGGGAGGCAGAGCCGCCCGTCAGCGGAATGGACGTCACCGCAGCCATGACTTGGGACAGGGGAGCGTCACTGATCGCCGTGTGCACCACGCCTCGCGCCTCCCAGACGACGAGATGTCCCCCGGGCCAGACGTAATGCCAGCCCGTCCGTTTCCCGATCTGCATCTTCTGGCCGCCGGGCAGGTCGCTGCGATCGAGCCGGCCCTCCTGCTGGAACACCGACAGGTCATAGAGACCGTCGCTGTACAGGACCTGAGTGACGTCTGAACGGCGGAATACACCCAGGCGCTGGTAGGAGTCGGGCAGCTGCTCGGGAGCAGACACGCCCGAGGGCAGCCGCTTGCCGGTCACGGACGTGGCGGTCGCGTTGACCACCTTCTCGGGCATGCCGGGCGCGATGTCGGCCGGGCCGATGGTGAGCTTCTCGAAGCCGATCGTGCGGGACGGGCTCGGTCCTCCGTCGAACTGTTCGCGGCGCAGGAGGAGGTCGGTCGCGGTGTCGAAGTGCAGGCGTTCCAGGAGCACGCCGCCGTAGCTGAACTCGACGATTCGGGTGGCGCGCCCGTCGATCGTCCCCCCGGGAACAGCCTGCACCCGGTATTTCCGCGCCGGGCTGGGTCGGTCGGGGCCCCTTTGGGGAACCGGCCACAGCAGGTCCCACTCCCCGTCGTGCTCGACGAGCCGCTGGCGGGGGGAGGCGATGGCCGCGGTGTCTCCCCTCACGACGACCGAACCCTCGGCCGCTTCCACCAACAGGCTCTTGGCGCGCTTTGTGGTCCCCTCCGACCAGCGCATCAAGAGCACGCCCCGGAAGGAATGCCGCTCGGCTGCCTCTCCCGCGGCGTGCAGGGACTCCTCTGCCGCCGGCTCGGCTACCGCGGCGGCCGTGCTGGCCAAGACGACGAGGACGAGGAACGCCGTGCCGGCAGCCAGCGGCGCGCCTGCTCGCGCCTGGGCCGCGGCCAGGGCTCGGGTCATCGCCCGAAGGACACGGGCACGGCCAGAGGAGCCAACCGGCTGAGGGGATCGTTTTCGAGGGACGCCCCGGTGGCGTGGGCTTCGACGAGCCGGGCCACGGACGGGGAGACGGGGGTGTCGCGGGGCGGCGTGACACCCACCAAGGCGACGGCGGCCGCGGCGCTGGCCGTCAGGGCGGCGACCCCGATCCGGCGGCGAACGGAGGGGCGAGCCACATAGCGGCGGGGCTCGGGGCCGTAGACGATGCGCTCGAGGAACCCGAACGGGGGCTCCACCGCGGGCAGCGCCCGTACCCAACTACGGGCCAGACGGACGTTCTCCAGCTCGCCGGCGCAGGTGGCACAGCCTTCGAGGTGCTGGCGGGCAGCGATCTCGCGGTCCATCGAGAGCTCCCGGTCGAGCAAGGCGGAGAGGAGGTCGCCGAGATGGCCGTCGGGGGCCGGACGGGAGCTGCGCGCCCCTTCGGCGTTCCGCCGCGCACGCGGCGCTTCGCTTCGGTGCTCGCTCATGCCAGCTCCGCCTTCGGCGATGCCGGCATTCGAAGCCGTCCGGAGCTGCGCGCCTCCGCTTCGCTTCGGTGCTCGCTCATGCCAACGCCTCCCGCAGCAGGGCACGGCCCCGGTGAAGCCGGCTGCGCACCGTACCGATGGGAACCTCGAGCGCCTCGCTGATCTCCTGGTACGTCAGCCCCACCACGTCGGACAGCACCACCGCCGACCGGTAGTCGGGTGGCAGACGGCGCAGCGCGGCCTGGACGTCCTCAGGAAGCACCTCGGCGGCGAGAGCGGTGTCCGCCGGGGGGCTCGCCGGCGTCACCCGGTCGGGCTCCTCGGGCAGGAGCTCGACGGGGCGGCGCCGGCGGCGCCGAACGTCATCGAGGAAGGCGTTGGTCGTGATGCGGCTCAACCACCCCTCCATCGTTCCGGGGCGGTAGCTCTCGAGACCTCTCCGCACCCGGAGTAGCACGTCCTGCACGAGATCCTGAGCATCGGCATCGTTCCCAGTGAGGCGGTAGGCCAAGGTGTAGAGAAACCGCCCGTAGGTACGAGCGATCTCCTCCCACGAGGGCACCCCCTCGTTCGCCATGAGAACGACGGTGAGCGCCGTCGAGTTCCCGTAGGGCGCTCAGGCCCTACGCCGACGGCGGTGCGTCCTTGCGGGTCTGAGCCTCGCGGTCGGCCAGCAGCGCGTCCAGCTCGGCGCGGCTCATGGTGACCTTCTCGTCGGCCGCCGCCTTGGCCACATCGGCCTCTGCCTGCTCCTTCTCCCGGTCCGAGATCCCCTTCTTGAACTCCCGCGAGGCCTCTCCCATCGATCGCGCCAGCTTGGGCAGGCGGGTCGAGCCGAAGAGCAGCAGGACGACCAAGAGGAGGATGATCAGTTCAAGGGGTCCGATGCTGGGCATGGTGCGGCAAGGCTACAGGCTGCAGCGATCATCTCCACATCGTCAGGAGACGCCAGGGCGAAGGGGACGGCGCCTGCACCGACGATGAGCTCGTCCACGCCGAGCCCCGCCCACACGTCGAGCTGCTCACGGACCTGTTCGACCGTCCCTACGAGCCGCCCCTGGCGCCAATCGGAGAGGGAGGACGTGTCGAGGATCCCGGCGGGAGACACCGTCCGGAGGCGGTCGAACCGTCGCTGGAGGTCGGCCTCGTCCTCCCCGACGAGGGCGTAGAGACCGACGGAGCGGGTCACCTCCGCCGGGTCCCGTCCCGCCTTCTCTCGCGCCGCCTCGAACAGGGCAGCGCGCTCGAGGTAGGTCTCCGGGGTCCAGACCCAGACCGCGTTCCACCCGTCGGCGACCGTCGCCGCCAGACGGATGAGCCGGTCGCCCTTGCCGCCGACCCAGATGGGAGGGCCCGGGCGCTGCACCGGCAACGGGAGGCAGCTCGCCTCCTCAAGCCTCCAGTGGCGCCCGGCGAACGTGAACGGCCCGCCCCCGAACATCCCCCGCAGGATGGCGATGGCCTCCTGGAGCTGGACGAGGCGGGACCGCGGGCGCTCGAAGGCGATCTCGGAGGCGGCGAACTCGGGCTCGTACCAGCCGGCGCCGATGCCGACGATCAGGCGGCCGTGTGAGATCACGTCCAGGGTGGCCAGCGACTTGGCCAGAAC
>JALZEC010000399.1 GCA_030862235.1 Actinomycetota bacterium
GCCCCATCTGCTTCAACGCCAAGGCCCTCGACAAAGGCGACCTCGTCGCCAACGCCGAGCTCAACGGCACAGTCCCGCTGTGGGAGTGGATCGGCGACGAGGGCGCTACGACGTTCAGCTTCTAGCAGAGCGGGTTGCCCTACGCGGCCCGGGGCGCGCTTCCTCCTCGGGGAGTGAAGAGCTGCACTTGTCCGTACGCACGTCAGAGCCACATCCGGCACATGCTCACCAAGCTCGGGCTGGCCAACCGGACCCAACTCGTCAACTGGGTGCGGCAACGGAATCAGTAGCGAATCCGCGATTGCACTGATGCCGGTGACCGGACGCTGCCGTACGGTCCGAACGATGAAGACGATGCGGATGACGGGGTTGGACGGCGAACCGGTCGAGATCGGACAGAAGGCGTTGGAGGTGCTGGCGGATCGGCTCGCCGGCGAGATCCTCCGTCCCGAGGAGCCCGGCTTCACTGCGGCGGTGAGCATCTGGAACGGGATGATCTCCAAGCGACCGGCGATCGTCGTACAACCCGTCTGCGCCAACGACGTGTGCGAGGCGGTCCACTTCGCACGAGCGAACGATGTGCTGCTCTCTGTCAAGGGCGGCGGCCACAACGTAGCGGGAACGTCCCTGACCGAGGGCGGTCTGACGATCGACATGTCGCGCATGAGAAGCGTCGCGGTGGATCCACGGCGGCGGCTGGCACGCGTCGGAGGGGGGTGCCGCCTCGGGGACGTCGACAGGGCGACTCAGCCCTACGGCCTCGCAACCGTGCTCGGCTCCAACTCCGATACGGGTGTCGCCGGTCTGACCCTCGGCGGTGGCTTCGGCTACCTCTCCAGGCGGTTCGGTCTCGCCGTCGACAACCTCGAAGAGGTTGAGATCGTCACCGCCGACGGCCATCTGCGGCTAGCGGCCGACGACGAGAATGCCGACCTCTTCTGGGCAGTGAGGGGCGGAGGCGGCAACTTCGGGGTCGTCACCCGTTTCACGTTCCGGCTCCACCAGGTGGGGCCGGAGATCACCGGCGGGCTCATCGTGTGGGATGGCGACCGAACGGACGAGGTGCTCACGCTGTACCGCGACATCACCGAGGCAGCGCCGCGCGAGCTCACCGTCATGCTTGTGTTCCGCACGGTGCCGGCAGTGCCGTTCGTGCCCGAGCGCTTCCGTGGAAAGCCAGGGGTCGCCATGAACCTCTGCCACTCCGGTGAGCCAGCCCGGGTAGCCCGGGACATCGCGCCGATCAAAGCGCTGCGGCCCATCGTCGACATGGTCGCGCCCCGGACCTACGTGGACCAGCAGTCGATCCTAGACCCGATGCAGCCGGAGGGTCTCCACAGCTATTGGAAAACCGAGTTCCTTCCGAACCTCTCCGAGGGCGCGGTGGGCGCCCTCCGTAGCCAAGCGGCTGACATCCCGGCTCCGCTGTCCCTTGCCGTACTCGTGCACCTCGGTGGCGCAGTGGCGGACCCAGCACCGGACGCGACGGCCTTTGGCACGCGACACGCCGAGCACGCGTTCATCGCCGCGGGCACGTGGGAGCCGACCGATCCTGAACCCGATCGCCACCCGGCCTGGGTGCGCTCCGCTTGGCAAGCCATACGTCCGCACTCGATAGGGAACTACATAAACGGCCAAATGAATGACGAGGACGAGACCCGCGTCCGAGACGCCTACGGGGGCAACCTCGACCGACTGGCCAAGATCAAAGCGGCCTACGACCCGGAAAACCTGTTTCGAAGCAACCGCAACATCGCTCCTGGTGCCTAACGATGGACGTTCGGCATCGGCCGCCGGCTGCGGGAACACTGCCGACCGGCATCGTCACCTTTCTGTTCACGGACATCGAGGGCTCGACGAGGCTCGTCCAATGCCTTGGGAACGACTGGCACCGAGTAGTCGAGCGGCACCATCTCATCCTCCGCCGGACGATCCGCCAGGCGGGCGGGCTCGAGCTCTCGACGGAAGGGGATTCCTTCTTTGCCGTCTTCACCACTCCCGCCGACGCGGTCGGCGCCGCAGTCGAAGCCCAACGCGCCCTCTCGCGCGAGAGCTGGCCGGAGCGGGCCAGGGTGCGCGTCCGCATGGGCATCCATACCGGGCGGGGTGTGCGAGGGGGCGACGGGTACGTTGGTCTCGACGTTCATCGGGCGGCGCGGATTGCCGGTGCTGCCCACGGCGGCCAGGTGCTGATCTCGGGTGCGACCCGAGCGCTCGTGGAGAACGAGCTTCCGGAGGGGATCGATCTGCGCGACCTCGGCGCCTACCCGCTGAAGGACATCGAGCGCTCCGAGCGGCTCTACCAGCTCGTCATCGATGGTCTCCCGTCCGATTTTCCGCCCCTTCGGACGGCGGGGGGGCCGATGCGTGGTCTGCCGACGTCGCTGAGCCCGCTGGTGGGACGGGAGCGTGAGGTCCTGGCGGCGGGCGAGACGTTGCGCCGAGCTCGGCTGCTGACGCTCGCCGGACCGGGCGGCGTCGGCAAGACCCGGCTGGCCCTGGAGATCGCGGCCCGGATCAACCCCCGTCCGTCCGACGGTTTCTGGCTGGTCGACCTGGAGCTGCTGTCCGCCGAGTCGGATCCGGCTGCCGAGACGGCTCGCACGCTTGGAGTTCAGAGCGCGGGCCCGACCGCAGCGGTCGAGGCGCTCTGCCACTACCTGGCTGCCCGGGACGTGCTCATGCTCTTCGACAACTGCGAGCACGTCATCGCGTCCTTTGGCAACCTGGCCACTGAGCTGCTCGTATGGTGCCCAGGCGTCCGCATCCTGGCGACCAGCCGCGAGCCGCTCGGGATCGACGGCGAGACGGTATGGAGGCTCGACCCGCTCGAACCGGAAGACGCCCAACGCCTGTTCGTGGAGCGGGCGCGCCAGCGCCGTCCGGACTTCGTGCTTGGGCCGGATGGCGAGGAGGCGCTCGCGCAGCTCTGCACCCGGCTCGATCATCTGCCTTTGGGCATTGAGCTCGCAGCCGCGCGGATCACGATGATGTCGGTCCCTGAGATCTTGTCCAGCATCGAATCCAGCTTTGGGGAGCTCGGCGCCGTGCGTCGGCAGGGCCCGGCGCACCACCGCAGCGTGCGGGCTGCGGTGGAATGGAGCTACCAGCTCCTCGATCCCACCGAACAGGAGGCGTTCAGGCACCTCGCGGTGTTCGTGGGCGGCTTCGATGCCGAGGCGGCGAAGGCGGTGGCTCCCGGGCTGTCGCTCGGGGTGCTGGCCCGGCTGGTGGACAAGTCGGTCGTCGCCGTCGTGGCCGGATCTCGAGGTCGGACCCGGTACCGGATGCTCGAGACGGTGCGGGAGTACGCCCACGAGCTGCTCGTCGCCGCCGGCGAGCTCGACGCCGCGCGCCAACGCCATTTCCGGCACTTCCTGTCTCTGGCCAGCGAGACCCGAGAGGCGTCGGAGACGGGGGACGCGTATACGGTGTGGCCGCCGCGCTCGACGGGTGCCCACGAGTTCGTGGACGAGCTCGAGGCCGACTACGGCAACGTCCGCGCCGCCCTGGAGTGGGCCGCCGTGGTCGACCCCTGCGCCGGACTCCGGCTTCTGTCGGGGATGATGGATCTGTTCCTCGTGCTCGGGCAGGCCGACGGCCGGCGCCTCGCCGAGGTCGTGCTCGAGCGCTGTCCCGCTCGTACTCTCGACCGGGTCAACGTCCAGATATCCGCCGGAGCCCTTGCCTGGTGGACCGGTGACCCCCAGACCGCACGGCGGAGCCTGGCTGAGGCGCGCCAGCTCAGCGGGGAGCTGGGTGAGCGGGCACTGGAGGGGTGGGCCTGGATCCTCGAGGGCCTGGTGGAGGTGTTCGGGGGCTCGGCCGAGCGGGCGCGCCGGAACTTCGAGCAAGGTCGGCGGCTGCACCACGAGCTGGGGGTGCGAGCCGGCGAGGCCCGCGCGAGCGCAGCGATCGGGCTCACCTTCATGCTCGAGAACGACAGCGCCCAGGCCCAGAAGCTGGTCGAGGAGGCCCTGGAGCTTGCCCTTGCCGCTGACGACGGCTTCGGACAGGGGCAGTGTCACACGTACCTGGGCATGATCGCCCAGTCGAGCGGCGAGGAGCGGGCGGCCACGTCGCACTACCGCAGCGCGGTGGCGTGCCTGCGCCCCTATCGCGACGTCTCGTTGCTGCCCATCTCCCTGGTCGGACAGGCCCTCGTGCTCGCCCGACGCGACCCCGCAACCGCCCTGAGGGTGGCGGCCGCCGCCTCAGCCGTGCGGGCCCGCGTCGGTGGCGAGTTCCCGCCCCTGGTTCTCGCCCGCGTCGAGGAGGTGCGCCGGGTCGGCGAGGCGGCGCTGGGGGCGGAGGCGGGCCGGCTCTGGAAGGAGGGGCCCCACCTGAGCGTCGAGGACGCCATCGCCCTGGCCTTCGGTGACCCCCGGCCGCGTCCCACTCCCGCAGATGGGCTGAGTGGACCGTGAGCGGGAAGTAGCGCCTCGCCGTCCCGGAGGTCTCGCGGGGCCGGAACATTGAAGGGCGACGGGGAGCCCTCTGGCGCCTCGGCGCTCCATGGGGCCCGCCCGCGTGTTGTTAGGGAACGCCGACCGCCCTGGCGTGTAGAGCGTCAGGCGCAAGGTCCGCGCCGTTCGGCCACACGATGGTTCCGAGCTCCTCATCGACGCTCACCTGCGCGAAGAACGCCGGGTCCCTGAGTGGCTCGAAGACAGGCCCAACAGCACCGGCCAGCTTCTCGGCCAGGTCGATCTCCGTCACCAGCCCGTCGGCGAAGGTTAGGCGGAGCCGGAAACCGCCCAGGTGCTCGACGTGCCGGACCTCATATGGAGCGCTCATGGCAGCGGCTCAATCGTAGCGAGCGGTCGCCCCTGCCGGGCCAGCTCCCAGTCGGCTTCGAGTTCGGCTCGGTGGAGTTCGACCCACTCCCGGACCAGGGCATGAGCCCGCCGGGCCCACACAGCTAGCTGGCGGTTCGCCTCATCAGCACGATGGACAGCGGTTCGGCAGACCCGGTGCCGTACGCGTAGTCATCCTCGAGATGTCTCGGTCGCTCTAGCGTCCACGACTTCAGGGTCACCCGAGTGTCCCCGTCCAGGTGAACGCGGGGTGCTCAGATCAGGGTGCGGTACCGCAGGTACACGACGCCCGTGCTGAAGCGGCGCTCGTCGAGCAGCTCGAGCTGGACGCGCGTGAGGCGGGGCAGCGCCGGCTTGCCTCCACCGACGACTACGGGGTGGGATGAACAGCCGGCACTCTTCGACCAGCCCGGCCTTGAACGCATGCGCCGCGAGGTTCGGTCCGCCCACGGTCAGATCACTGGTGGCCGAGGCCTTCATCGGTGATGAACGCGAAGACGTCGTCCTCGGGCTCGGTCCAGTCGAAGCTGCCGTGCTCGTCCTCGATGTAGCCGTCGAGCGACACGTTCGAGATGTAGATCAGCTTGGCCATGCCGCTATGCCCGGCCTCCGACTAACACCAGGTCTCGCCGAGCTGGCCGTCGCGCATGGTGATGAACGCGGCGGTGCGGGGGCGGTCGCCAGTCGGCAGC
>JALZEC010000439.1 GCA_030862235.1 Actinomycetota bacterium
AACGGCGCCCCTTCCAACATGGCGGGCGCCCTGTTCGCCTACAACCCCAGCAACCGCTACGTGCGGGGGGTGACCGCCTACGCCGAGCAGATGCGAGCGGACGAGCGGGCGTACCTGGGCTACTACCACTGGCAGGTGTACTACTTCGAGACGTGGCTGCCCGAAGGCTGGGTGGGATGACCGAGGCATTGCCAAGGCCCCACCGCGGTCCCCGTCCACCGGCCGCCGCCCGCAGTGCGGCCGAGGCCGCTCGGCGCCGGCAGCTGACGATCACCAAACGGCGGGCGACCGCGCTCCTCGCCGCCGTCTCGGCCGTCTTCCTGGTTGCCGCCATCCTCGGGGGGGACGCCGGCTGGGCTGGGTACGTCCAGGCCACCGCCGCTGCCGCCATGGTCGGGGGACTCGCCGACTGGTTCGCCGTCACCGCCCTGTTCCGCCACCCCCTCGGCCTCCCCATCCCCCATACGGCGATCGTCGTCGAGCGCAAGGACCAGTTCGGCCGCACGCTCGGGGACTTCATCCGGGAGAGCTTCCTCACCCCGGAGGTCCTCGTCGAACGGGTGCGCCAGGCGGAAGTCGTCCCCCGCGTGGGCCGCTGGCTGTCCGAGCCGGCCAACGCCTCCCGCCTTGCCGGCGAGTTGGCCGACGCCGCCGTCGCCTTCTCCGACCTCCTCCGCGACGACGACGTCCACCGGGTGCTGGAGGACGTCGTCCGGGACCGGGTCGAGGCCGTGCCTCTGGCTCCCCTTGGCGGCCGGGCGCTGCGGTTCCTGACGGAGAACGGCCGGTCGGACGACGTGATCGACACCGCCCTGCGGGCGTTGGACCGCTTCCTGCACGACCACCGGGACACGCTGCGGCAGCGCTTCGGCCAGAAGTCGCCGTGGTGGATGCCGGGGGCGGTCGAGAACCGGATCTTCGACCGGCTCCTGGAGGGCGCTCGCACCCTCTTCCGGGAGATGGCGAGCGACCGCGACCACGAGCTCCGGCGCCAGTTCACCGCCCGGCTGGGGAAGCTGGCCGTGGAGCTGGAGACCTCGCCTGAGCTGCGCGATCGAGGTGAGCAGCTCAAGCACGAGATCCTGGCCCAACCCGAGCTGCGGGAGTGGGTGACCAGCCTCTGGCGGGACGCCAAGGCCGAGCTACGGGCTCAGGCGTGCGACGCCGAATCCGAGCTCCGCCGGCGGATGGTCGTCGGGATCGTCGCCGCCGGGAGGCGTCTCCAAGACGACCAGGCCATCGCCGCCACCGTCCAGTCCGGCCTCGAGTCAGCGGTCACGTACATCGCCCGGAACTTCGACGGGGAGATCGCCTCTGTCATCACCGGGACGATCGCCCGCTGGGACGCCCGGGAGACGGCCGACCGGCTCGAGCTCCTCCTCGGCCCCGACCTCCAATATGTCCGCATCAACGGAACGGTGGTCGGGGGGCTGGCCGGCCTGATCCTCCACGCCGTGTCCGACCTCTTGGCTTGAGGCGAGGTCGCTCAGCGCCGCGGCCAGGGCCCGGAAAGCACGTCCCCGGTGGGACACCGCCTGCTTCTCCTCGGCCGTCATCTCGGCGAACGTGCGGCCGTCGCCCCCGTCCGGGACGAAGACCGGGTCGTACCCGAAACCCGCCGAGCCTCGCGGGGCCATGGCGATGGTCCCTTCCACCGAACCCTCGGCGACGACCTTCCGGCCGTTCGGGAACCACACCGCGGCCACCGTCCGAAACCGGGCGCGACGGGCCGCCGGGTCGACGGCACCCTCGAGCTCGGCCAGGAGCTTGGCGACGTTGTCGGCGTACGTGGCGCGGGGACCGGCGTAGCGGGCCGCCCACACACCCGGTCGCCCACCGAGGGCGTCGACCTCGAGCCCGGTGTCGTCGGCCACGGCAGGCTCTCCCGCGGCCTCCGCGACGGCCCGGGCCTTGAGCACGGCGTTGCCCTCCAGGCTGTCCGCCGTCTCCTCCACGTCCCCCAATCCCTCGGGCCTGGGCACCACCTCGACCCAGCGCGGCAGCAAGGCCTGGATCTCGGCCGCCTTGTCCAGGTTGGCCGTGGCCAGCACCAGCCGCACGGCGCCGCCTAGGTGGCCGGCTGCGTGCCCGAACGCAGTGCCGGCTGCGTGCCCGAACGCAGTGCCGGCTGCGTGCCAGAACGCAGTGGAGGCGGCACGGCCAGAGCCTCCTCCTGGAGGTCGAGGATCTGGGCGATCCCATGCTCGGCCAAGCCCAGGAGGTCGTCCAGCTCGGCCCGAGTGAAGGGAAGACCCTCGGCCGTGCCCTGCACCTCGACGAAGCGGGCCGCGGACGTCATGACGACGTTCATGTCGACCTCCGCCTTCACGTCCTCGACGTACTCCAAGTCGAGCATGGCGATGGCGTCGACCACGCCCACGGAGACGGCGGCGCACGCCGCGGTCAGCGGGTGGGCGGGCAGCTTGCCTGCTTTGACGAGCCGGGTGCAGGCGTCGTGCAGGGCGACGTAGGCGCCGCAGATCGACGCCGTGCGGGTACCGCCGTCGGCCTGCAGGACGTCACAGTCGAGGATGACCTGCCGCTCTCCGAGCACGTTCATGTCGGTGATCGCCCGGAGCGAACGCCCGATCAGTCGCTGGATCTCCTGAGTCCGCCCCGACGGCTTGCCCCGGTTGACCTCCCGGTCGGACCGCTCCGTCGTGGATCCCGGAAGCATGGAGTATTCCGCTGTCACCCAGCCCGTGCCCTTCCCTCGCATCCACGGTGGCACCCGTTCGTCCACCGAGGCGGTGCAGAGCACCAGCGTGCGCCCCATGGTGACCAGGACCGATCCGGCAGCAAAGTCCGTGTAGTCCCGCTGGAACGACATGGGACGCAGTTCGTCGGGCTCCCGCCCTCCCGGTCTCACAGCTCGTACCTCCCGCCCACAGTGGCTACCTCCACGTCCGACCCGAACGCCTCCGACCCCTCGACCCGAGCCTGCTCCGGATCGAGCGTTGGCCACAGGTGGGTCAGGACTAACCGCCTGGCCCCCGCTGCTCGCGCTTGCTCCCCGGCCTGCCGGGCGCTCAGGTGCTGTAGCTGCCCCTCGAGGGACACCGGCAGCGTCGCCTCGCACAAGGCCAGGTCGAGCTCCGGACCGAGCTTCTCCAGGGACCAGCCCGGCCCGGTGTCCGCCGAGTACCCCACCGAACGGTCGGCTCCCTCCACCCGCACGGCCAGCGTCTCCGGGCCGTGATCGGTCCGGGAGAACGTGAGCTGGAAGCCGCCCACGTGCACGCGGTCCCCGTCGGCGACGTTGTGCCAGGTGACCCATGGGGACATGTCGTCGTAGGTCTGCTCCTTCAGACCCACGGGCGCGTACACCGGGAACCCCTCCCGTTCGAGGACGAACCGCAGCACGTTGTGCCACCCCTCCAGGTCGCTCCAGTGGTCCGGGTGCTCGTGGCTCAGGACGATGGCGTCCACCGCCCCGAGGTCAACCACCGTCTGCAGCTGGGCCAGTGTGCCCGTCCCGGCGTCGAGCCACAGCCGAGTGCTGCCGTCGTCGACCAGGTACCCGCTGCACGCCCCCCGCGGCCCCGCCGGCCCCGGGTACGACCCGGAGCACCCGAGCACGGTCACGCTCATTCCCACTGCCAGGCCTCCACGCCGTCCAGCTCGGGGCCGAGAAGCCGGCTCCCGAGCGCCTTGAACCATCCCACGTCCCCCGAGGAGACGAACCGATGACGACCCACCCGCCCTTCGTCCGTGCCGAGGGCCGTCGACCGGAGCACCGCCCGCACCTCGAACGCAGTCTCGTCCGCCGAGGACACCAGCACCACGTCCCGGCCCATGACGTCGCCGATCGTCCGGGCCAGGAAGGGGTAGTGGGTGCAGCCTAAGAGCAGGGTGTCCACGTGGGCCTGCCGCACCGGCGCCAGAAGCCGCTCGGCCAACACGTAGGCCTGGTCGCTGCCCGTCTCGCCCCGCTCCACCAGCTCCACGAACCCGGGACAGGAGGCGCAGGTGAGGCGCACCGAGGGGTCGGCCACCGTCACCGCTCGCTGGTAGGCGCCCGAGCCGATGGTCCCGACCGTGCCGATCACCCCTACCGACCGGTTGCGGGTGGCAGCGACCGCGGCCCGCACCCCCGGGTCGATCACGCCGATAGCCGGCACTGCGCATTCGCGGCGCAGATCGTCCAATGCGGCGGCGGTGGCCGTGTTGCACGCCACCACCAGCAGCTTGACGCCGTGACGGACGCACAGCAGGTCGGCGATCTGACGGGCGTAGGCCCGCACGTCGCCCAGCGGACGCGGCCCGTATGGGTAGCGCCCGGTGTCCCCGAAATAGACGACGTCCTCCTCGGGAAGCAGGTCGATGAGAGCCCGGGCCACGGTGAGGCCCCCGAACCCGCTGTCGAACATGCCGATCGGCCGGTCGTCCACCTCGCGATCAGAAGTAGATGATCCGCTTGGCCCGCTCGACGACGGTGTCGATGTCGTCCGTCCACGCGCCCGTCGACAGGTACTTCCAACCACCGTCGGCCAGGACGACCACGATGACGCCCGACTCGAGGTCCGCCGCCGCCCGGGCCGCCCCGGCCATCGCCGCCCCCGACGAGATCCCTGCAAACAGGCAGGACTGCTCGACCAGCCGCCGCGTCCACTCGATCGACTCGCGAGGTCGCACGATGATCTTGCGGTCGAGCACCTCGGGGTCGTAGATGGGCGGGATGAACCCTTCGTCCAGGCTTCGCAACCCCTCGACTGTCTCTCCCGAGGGCGGTTCCACCGCCCACACTCGCACCGCCGGGTTGCGCTCCTTCAGGTAGCGGCCGACACCCATCAGCGTCCCCGTCGTGCCCAGGCCGGCGACCAGATGGGTCACCTCCGGGCAGTCCCGCCAGATCTCCGGACCCGTCCCCCGGTAGTGGGCGGCCACATTCGCCGGGTTGGCGTACTGGTTGAGCATGACAACGTCGGGCAGCTCCTTGGCCAGCCGTTCGGCCATACGGATGGCCCCGTTCGAGCCCTCCGCACCAGGAGACAGGATCACCTCCGCCCCGAAGATCTCCAGCAGCTGGCGTCGTTCCACTGACACGTTCTCCGGCAGCACGACCTGGAGGCGATAGCCCCTGAGCCGACAGACCATGGCCAGTCCGATGCCGGTGTTGCCCGACGAGGGCTCGAGGACCGTCTGACCCGGCTCGCCCGGTTTCAGTGCCCCGTCGGCCTCGGCCGCCTCGACGAGCGACAGGGCGATGCGGTCCTTGATGGACCCACAGGGGTTCTGCCCTTCCAGCTTGGCCAGAATGCGGACCTCGCGCCGGGGACTCAGCTCGGTCACCTCGACCAGGGGGGTGTTCCCGATCAGGTCGAGCACCGAGCGGTACACGGCCACGCCTCGCTTAACCCCCGGCGACGGCGGGCAGGATGGAGATCACGTCGTCGTCGGAGACGACTGTGTCGAGGTGCTCGAGGAAGCGAATGTCCTCGTCGTTCCGGTAGACGTTCACGAAGCGGTGCAGCTTGCCGTCCATGGTGACCAGCTGACCCTCGAGGCGCGGGAACTGGCGAACAGCGTCCTCGAAGACTTCGGCGATGGTGGTGCCGTTGGCCTTGATGGACGCCTGCCCGCCCGCGTTCTCTCGCAGGACGGTGGGAAGGCGGATTTCGACCACGGCAGCGCTCCGTATCACCGGCGACGGTTTCGAGGTCATCCTAACTATCCAGGACGACCGTCTCCTCCGTCACCTCCCCCCCGACGATGCGGAAGGACCTCACCACTGGCTCCGGACGGCGTAGCGAGACCACGACGTAATGCCAGTCGGGGTCCGGCGCCTGGTTCACGTCCGTCGGCGACGGCCAGGCGTCCGTGTGGGTGTGGGAGTGGTAGACGCCGGTGAGCCGCAGATCCTTTTCGTCAGCGTCCCGGTCAGCCCGCAGGTGGTCGAGCGGATGCAGCTCGTAGATCCGGGCGGAGGCGGCGGCATTGCGACACCGGTAAAGCCGGGTGACATGGCCGTCATCGCCCTGCGCCGGCGCCGCCAGGAGCCCGCACGCCTCAAACGGAAGCTCGTCGAGGGCGTGGGCGACCATTTCGAGGTAGGCGGAACGGGGCAGCCGGAGCATGAGGCGGCGAGGGTACCCTCGGGTCCGTGGCGAAACGCCGGCCCGGCGTCCAGCTGGCCAGCCGTGCAAGGACCGAGGGCCCGCCGGTCAAGGTGGTGGCCACCAACCGCCGCGCCCGCCACGACTACGAGGTGCTCGAGGTCCACGAGGCCGGGATCGCCCTGGTGGGCACCGAGGTCAAGTCTGTGCGAAACGGCCACATCCAGCTGAAGGACTCCTACGCCAAGTACGAGGACGGCGAGCTGTGGTTGGTCGGCGTCCACATCTCCCCGTACTCGCAGGCCGACGGCTTCGGGGGCCACGACCCCGAGCGGAACCGCAAGCTGCTGCTTCATCGCAGCGAGATCGAGAAGCTGGCTGGCCGGGTGGCCCTGGAGTCCCTCGCCCTCGTCCCCCTGGCCGTCTACTTCAAGGAGGGCAGGGCCAAGGTGGAGCTGGGCCTGGCCAAGGGCCGCCGCCGCTACGACAAGCGGGAGGCCATTGCCACCCGTGATGCCGACCGCGACACCGAGCGTGCCCTCGCCCACCGCCAAACCGGGAAGGGAAGGGACCCAAGGGACGTTTAGACTGGGTGAGCTGGGGTCCGCCCCGGCCGTCAGTCCACAACAATGGGGGTGCATGGTTTCGACTTCGGTCGTCGAGATGGGTGAAGCGAGCCGTGGTTTCCGGAGCCACGTAAAAGAGCCGGAAAAAAACAAATAAACGCCAACGCTAACGCGTTTGCAGTCGCTGCCTAACTAGCAGTGTCCGTCCGCCCGGTCTCAGCCCTATGGACCGGAACCGGGCGTCATCAAGTAGGGCTTACCGGTTGAGCCTCGTCAGCGGGCTCCAGCGGGAAATCTCAGCTGACTGGGGC
>JALZEC010000461.1 GCA_030862235.1 Actinomycetota bacterium
CTCAGGACGGCTGCCTCCACGTTGCCCACCGCCACCCACGTCAGCTGCCCGGCGACCTGATCGATCGCGGCCACGGTCAGGGCGACGCCCCTCGACCCCCGCAGCTCCCGATGGCAGGCCGTGACGCATTCCGTCAGTGCCCCGCCTGCCGTCTGCCGGAGAGACGCCAGTGCCCGGTCGGCCACATCGGCCGCCTCCTCACCGTGGCCGAGCCCGTCGACGACGGCGACCAGCACGCCGCTGGCCGTCTCCTCGACCAGGAAGGCGTCGCCCGAGCGGCGTTGCCTCGGGTAGGGAGTCGCGCAAACCGCCCACTCCAGGTCCCGGCAGCGTCCCTCCAGGACCGCCGGCTCAGCCACTGTGGTCGACCCACTTGAGCATGGTCACCGTCGTGCCCTTCCCGACCGCCGACTCGACCTCCAAGCTGTCCATCAGCCGGCGGGCACCGGGGAGGCCGACGCCCAGGCTCCCCGAGGTCGAGTAGCCGTCGGTGAGTGCCCGGGCCACGTCCGGGATCCCCGGACCCTCGTCGCGGGCGACGACCATGAGCCCCCAGCCGCCGTCGCCCCGTAGGGGGCTCAGGACGATCTTCCCCCGGCCGGCGTAGGTGAGGATGTTGCGGGCGATCTCGGACACGGCGGCGGCGACGACGGTCTGGTCCGTGCGGGAGAAGCCGAGCGTGTGAGCCATCTCCTTTGCTCGGGTGCGGGCGGTGACGATGTCGCCGTCGCCGGCGATGGGCACGCACTGCTCGAAGGGCACGTCACCGACTCCCGTTCCCCTGCAGCACTGCCAGCCCCTCGTCGAGGTCCAAGGCCGTGGTCACGCCGTCGAGGGTCAAGCCCAGCTGGACCATGGCGAACGCCACCTCGGGCTGGATGCCGACGATGACCACGTCTGCCCCACGGAGCTGGACGGTCGACGCGATCGTCGAGAGCGTCCGGGTGGCGAAGGAGTCGATGACGTCGAGCACGGTGACGTCGATCACCACCCCCTCGATGCCCCGGGCACCGACCTGCTCGGCCAGCCGCTGCTGCAGGTCACCCAGCTCGGCGTCGCTGAGCGTGTCCTGCACGGAGGCGATGAGGCACGGGCCCTGTCTCAGGATCGGCACCCTCATGGCCGCATACGTCCGGTCGGCACGTCACCGGCGGCGACCACGCGCAGGCCGAGGGCCCGATCGCCTTCGTCGACGCCGTCTTGCAGCTCGGCGACTGTCGTGACGCTGCCGAGGCTGATCCCGAGCCCCACGAGGGTTTGAGCCACCTCGGGCGACAAGCCGGTGATGATGGCCTTGGCGCCCATGAGCCGGGCGGCGTCGACGGTCTGGATGAGGTGGTTCGCCACCCGTGAATCGATGGCGGCGACGCCGGTCACGTCCAACACCACCACCTTTCCCCGCCGGTCCCGGATCGCCCGCAGCAGGTGCTCGGTGAGCTGCTGGGCCCGGCGAGAGTCGAGCATCCCGACGATGGGGAGGATCAGCAGGCCCTCACGCAGCTGCAGAACCGGCGTCGAGAGCTTCTCCAGCTCCCGCTGCTGGTTGCGGATCGTGCGGTTGCGTTCGAAGACGAGGAGGTCGACGGCCAGGCTGAGATCGAGGAACACGACCCTCGCCAGCGTCCGATACGCCGCCTGCATGTCCCTCAGGTCGCCCGTTTCCGCCCTCAGGATGGTCGCCACCTCCTGGAGGTAGAAGAGGTAGGCGGCCAGGTACCAGCTCACATCCGAGCAGACGCGCTCCTGAAGGTCGCTGACCCTGAGCAGACGTTCCTCGATGAAGGAGTCGTCGAAGTGCCCGCCGTCGCTCAGCCCGGCGAAGTAGTCGCGGAGGAGTTTCCGGGCCTCGGAGTGATCGGTGGGAGGGCCGTCTCCGTCCCACAGCCGACCGGCCAGGCCTTCGATGATCCTGTCGACGTGCGGCTCGACGAGGTTGCCGATCCGGCGCAGCCGGGCGGCGTCCTCGTCGTCGAGGCCCAGCCACGCCTTGCGCTGCGCGATGTCATGGCCGTCGAGGTTCATATCGCTTCGCAGGGCCGCCGCCTCACGCGCCTGATCGTTCATCGTGTCGTCCTCCGCTGTTCCGGGGCGTCACCCCACCCCCGCCGCCCGCACCGCGATGCGGAAGTCGTGGGGACTGGTTGCGTTTTCCATGGCGTCCTTGAAGGAGACCTGGCCCTGCTTGTAGAGCTCGAGGAGGTGCTGGTCGAAGGTCTGCATGCCGTAGTACTCACCTTCGGCGATGGCGTCGACGATGCTGCCGGTCTGGGCGGGGTCGAGCAGCAGCTCCTGGATGTGGGTGGTCATGACCATCACCTCGAGGGCAGCCACGCGACCGCCCCCGGCCCGGGGCACGAGCCGTTGGCAGACGACGCCCTGCAGCGAGCCGGCGAGGGACAGCCGTGCCTGCCCCTGCTGGTGCGGCGGGAAGAGGTCGATGATGCGCGTGACGGTGTCCTTGGCACTGGTGGTGTGCAGGGTGGAGACGACCAGGTGGCCGGTGGCGGCCGCCTGCAGCGCGGCTGCGGTCGTCTCGAGGTCGCGCATCTCGCCCACGAAGATCACATCCGGGTCCTGGCGGGCGGCGGCGCGGAGCGCGGAGGCGAACGACGCCGTGTCCGTGCCGATCTCCCGTTGGTCGACCAGGGCGAGGTTGTCCCCGTGGATGATCTCGATCGGGTCCTCGATGGTGACGATGTGGCAGCGCCGGGTGGCGTTGATGTGGCCGATCATCGCCGCCGTCGTCGTCGTCTTGCCCGATCCCGTGGGGCCGGTGACCAGCACCAGGCCTCGATGCTCCTCGGCCAGCTTGCGGACCGACGCCGGGAGACCCAGCTTGTCGAAGGCTGGGCTGCCGCTTCCCACCCTCCTCAGCACCAGGCCGACCTTGCCGAGCTGGCGGAACGCCGCCGCTCGAAACCGGGTTCCGTCGCCCAGCGCGTAGGCGAAGTCGGCCTCGTCACCCTGCTCGAACTGCTCCCACCGCTGGGGTGGCATCAGACGGCGGGCGAACGCTTCCGTGTCCGCCGGCGACAGGGGTGGGAGGGTGTCGACGGCGGTCAGCGCGCCGTCGACCCGCACGTACGCCGGGCCGCCCGCCTTCATGTGCTGGTCCGACCCCGATACCTCCACGACGTGGCGCAGGTAGTCCTCGACATCGACAGCGCGTGCTTTCGGGCTCATTCCACCAAGTTGAAGATCTGGAACATCGGCATGTAGAGGGAGATGACCATCGCTCCGACGATGCCGCCGAGCGTGGCGATCATGAGCGGCTCCAGCGCCGCGGTCAGCGCCTCCGTGGCTGCCTCGACCTCGCGGTCGTAGAAGTCGGCGATCCGCCGGAGCATCTCGTCGAGGGCCCCGGTCTCCTCCCCGACGCCGACCATCTGGACGACCATCGGGGGGAAGACAGGGTGGTTCGACAGTGGCTTGGCGACGCTCTCGCCCTGCCTCACCCCGGCCCGCACGTCGACGACGGCACGGGAGATCACGGCGTTGTCGATGGTGTCGGCGGTGATCTCGAGGGACAGCAGGATCGGGACGCCGGCATGCAGGAGCGTGCTCAGGTTGCGGGTGAACCGGGCGATGGCGAGCTTGTGGAAGAGCTTTCCGAAGACCGGCACCTTGAGCTTCAGCACGTCGAGGCGCTCGCGCACGGCCGGCACCTTCCGGGCCCGCTTGTACCCCTGCCAGGCGCCGACGGGCACGAGGAACAGCACGAACCAGAGGTTGCGGACGACCGTCGACGCGAACAGCAGGATCCGGGTGGGCAGGGGCAGCGTGCCGCCGAGCTCCTTGAACATCCCGACGAAGGTGGGCACGATGAACAGCAGCATGGCGATGGTGAGCACCACGGCCAGCACCAGGACCACCGCCGGGTAGGTGAGCGCCGCCTTGATCTTCTTGCGCAGCGCCACGTCCTTCTCGAGCGTGTCGGCTATGCGTACGAGCACCTGATCGAGCGTGCCCGCCGTCTCGCCGGCGCGGACCATGGCGACGTACAGCTTCGGGAAGGCGTCGTGCTCGGCGAGCGACTCCGACAGTGACTTCCCGCCCTCGACGGCGGTGGCGACCTTCCCGATGATCTCGCGCAGCTTGGGGTTGTCCGCCTGCTCGGCCAGGATCTTCAGGCTCCGAAGCAGCGTCAGCCCGGAGGCGATCATGGTGGAGAACTGCCGAGAGAAGATCGCCAGGTCCCCGAGCTTGACCTTCCCCCTGCCGGGCAGCGTGATCTCGCGGCGGAGCCCGGTCGTCTGTTGCTCCTCGATGGAGACCGGCGTCATGCCCATCTCCCGGAGCCGGGCGGCCACCACCAGCTGGTCGGGCCCTTCGACGGTGCCCTCGCGAGGGCGTCCGGCGCGGTCCCGAGCCTTGTAGCGGAAGGTGAGGGTCGCGGCCACGGCTACCGCGCTGCCCTCCTGGCCGAGCCGTTCCCACCGGCGAGCTGCTTGAACTCCCCGGGGTTGTTGGCCCGCTCGAGCGCCACGTCGTATGCCACCCGGCCGGCGCGGACGAGGTCGGCGAGGGATTGGTCCATCGTCACCATCCCGTGCTGCTTGCCGGCTTGGAGGGCCGAGTACATCTGGTGGGTCTTGCCCTCCCGGATGAGGTTGCGGATGGCGGAGGTGGCGACCATCACCTCGCAGGCCACAGCTCGTCCCTTGCCGTCCGCCGTGGGCAGCAGTTGCTGGCAGACCACCCCTTGGAGCGTGCCGGCGAGCATGACCCGGATCTGCTCCTGCTGCGAGGGAGGAAAGACGTCGATGATCCGGTCGACGCTCTGGGGCGCGTCCTGGGTGTGCAGTGTTCCGAGTACGAGGTGACCGGTCTCCGCCGCGGTGAGGGCGACCTGGATGGTCTCGAGGTCGCGCATCTCCCCGACGAGGATGACGTCGGGGTCCTGGCGCAGCGCGTGCTTCAGGGCCGCCGCGAAGCTGTACGTGTCGGTGCCGCGCTCGCGCTGGTTGACGATGCAGCGCTTGTGCGGGTGGAGGAACTCGATGGGGTCTTCGACGGTCATGATGTGCCCGGCCCGGTCGCGGTTCCGCGTAAACGTCTTCCGCCAGCGGGACGCGCTGGGGGCCGTCATGCGCGTCATCCCCTTCGAGATCAAGGCCCTGGAGGACCTGGGGGTGCCCTCGTCGGTGGCGACCTTCGCCCAGCTGCCGAGGGGGTTCGTGCTCGTCACCGGACCGACCGGATCGGGCAAGTCGACGACCCTGGCGTCGGTCATCGACCTGATCAACCGCAACCGCGCCGGCCACATCATGACCGTGGAAGATCCCATCGAGTTCCTCCACCCGCACAAGAGC
>JALZEC010000462.1 GCA_030862235.1 Actinomycetota bacterium
TCGAGGCCGCGACCCGCGAGACCACCGCTCCGGGAAGGGCGCCGACGCCCGGCTGGACCGGAGCAGGGAGGAGCTGGTTGAGCAGCTCGGCGAGCCCGGTGTCCTGCAAGAGCTGCGACACCGAGGGAAGGGCAGCCGGGCGGGGTGGCGCCGGCTGCGGCCGGTGGGATGCCGACGCGGCACCGGCGGGGGGCAGCACCAGGATAAGGGCGAGGACGGAAACGAGCAGGCTCCGGCGAGCGATGCCACGTCTCGACATGACCGATCTCCTTCTCAACGACGTTCGCCGCGAATCGTAGGAGGGGTCGTTCCCCAATCGGCCCTCGGCCTACCATCGCCGCGCATTTCGTCCAAGCGGGGGGGCCATCTCCACCACCACCTTCACCGAGATCACCCTCGAAACGGACAAGGCTGACGCCGAGCTAGCCCGGCGTCAGCCCCTCTGGGCGCGCTACGTCCGGACCATCGTCCTCTACGCGCTGACACTCTGGGCGGTCGTGACGCTCGTGTTCCTGCTCCCACGGATGCTGCCGGGCGATCCGCTCCGTCAGCTGGACGACGCCGAGAGCGGGACCTTCGTGCACGACCCGAAGGTCAGGGAGCGGATCCAGGCCTATTACGGGCTGGACAAGCCACTGGTCGACCAGTACCGCACCTACCTCTCCGACCTGACCCACTTCGAGTTCGGCTGGTCGATCTCGCAGAACGCGCCGGTATCCACCCTCATGCGACGCCGGTTGCCCTGGACTCTGCTGCTCTCAGGCGCCGCTCTCTTGGTGTCGTCCGTCATCAGCTTCCTGGCTGGCGTGACCGCCGCCTGGAACCGCAACCGGCTGGCTGACCGGGCGCTGATCGTGGTGCTGTCGGCGGCACGGGCCATCCCCGAGTACGCCCTCGCCGCCGCCCTGCTCATCGTGTTCGGCGTGATCTACCCCCTGTTCCCCCAAGCCGGGGCGCACGCCGCCTTCCCCAATTACGGGTCGGCCTGGGAGGCGGTGACGGACGTCCTCAACCACCTCGCCCTCCCCCTGACCTCGCTCACTCTGGGTCTGATGGCCAACAAGTTCCTCATCATGCGGAACACGGTCATCGCCACGCTGGGCGAGGACTACATGGTTCTGGCCCGGGCGAAGGGTCTGTCCCGGCGGGTGCTCAAGTACCGGCACTCGGCCCGCAACGCCCTCCTGCCCTTCGTCACCGCCCTCGGTGTCCAGGCCGGGTTCGCCGTGGGCGGCTCCCTCCTGGTCGAGACGATCTTCGTCTACCCGGGTATGGGGACGCTCGTGGAGCGGGCCGTCTCCGGCCGGGACTACCCGCTGCTGCAGGGGTGCTTCCTCCTGCTCGCCGTCGTCGTGCTCCTCGCCAACCTGCTGGTCGAGCTGGCCTACAGCCGGCTCGACCCGCGGGTCGTCGAACGATGACCGCTACCACCACCCCGAGGCCCATCCGGGTAGACCCCGACCGCCCTGTCTCTCGCCGCCGGGCCCGGGTCGCTGGGGCGATGGGCGCCAGCATCATCGTCGGCTACATCGTCCTGTTCTTCTTCGGCAGCAGCCTCGCCCCGTACCGCGCCACTGAGCTGGCCGGGCCTTCGCTCGTCCCCCCAGGTGGGGACTTCCGCCTGGGTACCAACCTGCTCGGCCAGGACTTGTACAGCCAGCTGGTCCTGGGGGCTCGGGCCTCGCTCCTGGTCGCCCTCCTCGGCGGCGTGGGCACCGTCCTCCTCGGGGGGATCGTGGGGGTGACCGCCGGCTGGTTCCCTGGCTGGCCCAGCGCAGTGCTCATGCGGGTCACCGACCTGATCCTGGTGTTACCCAAGCTCCCGCTGCTCCTGCTGGTGGGTGCCCTGATCGGGGGTTCGGTGCTCGGTCTGGCCGTTGTCATCTCCGCGCTGTTCTGGCCGACCACCGCTCGCATCCTCCGCTCCCAGGTCCTCAGCCTCCGCACCCGGGCTCACGTCCGCGCCGCGACCGGATTCGGAGCCGGCACATGGCACCAGCTCCGCCACCACGTCCTGCCCGACCTCGCCCTCCTCTCGATCGCTGAGCTGATTCCCTCGGCCGGCCGGGCCATTGCCCTGCAGGCCGCCCTCGCCTTCCTCGGTGTGGGCGACCCCACCGAGCCGAGCTGGGGAGGGATGATCCGCGACGCCATCAACTTCCGCTCCCTCTTCATCACCCCCGCGTGGAAGTGGTGGCTCGTCCCACCGGTCATCGCCCTGGTCGCGCTGATCGCGGCCATCACGTTCCTGGGGACCGCCGCCGAACGAAAGCTCAGCCCTCGCGTCGCCCGCCACCAGCGCTGATGTCCGTTGAGACGGAGCTCCGGGGCGCTACACGGGACTGGCGGTCATCGCCGCGCCGTTTCCGCTCGTCCCGAACAACAGGTCACGGCCGGCCGCCGACAGCAGGGACTTCGTCGCCGGATGCTTGGGAGCGGCCAGAAGCGCCCCTCCCGCGCCTTGCTCCACCAGCTTCCCGCGGTGGAGCACCAGCACCCGGTCGGACACCCTGAGCACGGTCGCCAGGTCGTGCGAGATGAAGATCATGGCCATCCCCCGCTCCACCTGGAGGCCCTTGAGCAGGAGGATCATCTTCGCCTGCTCGCTGGGGTCGAGCATCGAGACGGCCTCGTCGGCCACCACGAGCCGAGGCTGCAGGACGAGCGCCCGGGCCAGCGCGACCCGCTGAAGCTGACCGCCGGACAGCTCATGGGTGTGCCGGCTGAGAAAGGCGTCGTCGGACGGGAGCCGACACTCGCGGATCGTTCGCCGGACGGTCTCGTCGCGCCACTTGTCGTCACCCCTGTCCTGGACGTCGAGTGGCTCCCGCACGACCTGGCGGATGGTCATGCGGGGCGATAGGGCCTCGAACGGATCCTGGAAGAGCATCTGCATCTCAGCCCGCAGCGCTTTGAGCTCATGGCCTCCGGCGGCGAACAGGTCCCGGCCGTCGAAGCGGACGCTCCCGCCGTCCGCCTCGAGGAGACGGACGACAAGCATGCCGAGCGTCGACTTCCCGGCTCCTGTCGCGCCGACCAAGCCCAGCACTTCGCCCTCACGGACGTCGAAGCTGACATCGTTGACGACCCGCACCTCCCGCCGTCGCCCCAGCAAGCCGCGAGACGTGTAGACCTTCTGCAGGTTGCGGGCCTCGATGAGCGATGCCGTCCCGCCCCTCGTGCACGCGACCAGCCGGGGTCCGTCCTCGCCCGTCGGCGGGATCAGCGGCGGCCGCTCCGGCGTGCACACCTCCTCGCGTCCCTGGTGGCACCGGCCGTAGAAAGGGCAGCCCTCGGCCCGCTCGGTGGGATCCGGAGGGGCGCCTCGGATGCCCCGCAGGTCCTTGACCGAGGCGAGCGTTGGGCGGGCGTTCAGCAGCGCCCACGAGTACGGGTTGCGCGGGTCGTCGAGCACCTTCTCGCGGGGACCGACTTCCGCCAGCCAGCCCCGGTACAGCACGGCCACCTCGTCGGCCACCAGCTCGAGCGCGTCGGCGTCATGGCTGAGCACGACCAGGGCGGTCCCGTGCTCCTCTCGTACCGACTGGAGCAGATCGAGCATCCGGTTGCGTGTCACGGGATCGAGACCGGCGGTGGGCTCGTCGAGGATGGCGACCTCCGGCCGGCACGACAGGGCCATCGCCACCAGCACCAGGCGGCGCTGGCCGCCCGACAGTTCCCGAGGGAAGCGGTGGACGGCCCACTCCCCGAGGCCGATCTGGACCAGCAGCTCTCCGGCTCGGTTCGCCGCCTCCTCCCGGTCCATGTTCAGGTGGAGCCGGAGGGGCTCGGCCATCTGGTGTCCGATGCGAAGGACCGGGTTGAGGGCGGCGGTCGACTGGAAGGAGAGCGCGATCCGGCGCCAACGGACCGCTCGCCACCGGTCCTCGTTCAGGGACCGCAGGTCGAGATCGCCGAGCCGGAGGTCACCCTCGACCGTGGCCTCCGAGAGGAGACCGAGGGTGGCTCGGGCGAGGGAGGACTTGCCTGACCCAGACTCCCCGAGCACTCCCAGGCACTGACTGCGCTGGACACCCAGGCTCACGCCGTCGAGAGCCCGGACCGGCGGCGGCCCGGGGTAGGTGACGACCAGGTCGCGAACCTCGAGCAGGGCCTTGCCCTGCGCCGCGTTCACTGCGTCCGTTGCTAGTTCGCCGGGGCGGGCTCGGCCTTGCCCGTCACCAGGTGCCGCTTGTTCCCGGTGACACCGCACGGCGGGCAGCCGGGTGTGTAGGCGAAGCCCTTGAACTTCTTGTCGTCCACGAACGACACCTGCTCAGGGACATACAGCGAGATCTGGGGGAGATCCTCGGCCAGGATGGCCTGCATCCGGTCGACCAGCTGCCGGCGTCTCACCGGGTCGACCTCCTGCGCCTGCTCGTTGGCGATCCGGTCCCACTCCGGGTTGCGGTAGCCGTGGACCCGGGTGAAGGAGGTGCTCCGCGAGTTCGAGCTGAAGCGCGCGATGAACGAGGAGCCTGGGTCTCCCGACAGCCCACCGAAGTGCTGGATCGCCATCTCGTAGTCGCCGCTGACCCCCCGGGCGTCCGACGTCTGCTGGTCCACCGCCTGTATCTCCGCGTCGAGCCCGACCGCCCGCAGGTACTCCTTCACCAGCTGGGCCTGCTGCGTGTCCGACGAACTGACCGAAAGCGGGATCTTGAACGGCGACCCGTCGGGCTTGTCCCGGAGGCCGTCGTTGTTCCGGTCCCGCAGGTCTATGGAGTCGAAGAGGGAGGCCGCCCTCGCCTTGTCATGGTTGTACGGCGGCAGGTTCTTGTTCAGGAACTCGTTGCCCGGGCCGAGGGCGCCTGCGGGCCCCGGAATACCTCGACCACCGAGGAGCCGCTTCACCATGTCGTTGCGGTCGAGCCCGTACACGACCCCCTGGCGGAAGGCCTTCTGGTCGTACGGGAACCCCTTGTCGAGGTTGAAGAACAGAGCCAGGTTGAACTCTCCGGGAGCAGTGAGCACCTTGAACCTGCGGGCCAGCGCGTCGAACTGCACCTGCGGGATGAGGGCGTTTCCGCTGCTCGCGGCGTCGATCTCGCCTCTCTCCAGTGCGAGAAGCTCGTCGCTCACGGGCACGATCCTCAGCTCCTTGACGACCGGCGGGCCGAGGTAGAAGTCGTCGTTGGCCACGAAGTCGAAGCTGTTGGTGGTCAGATCGAAGCCCTGCAGCTTGTAAGGACCGGATCCGACCAGGGCGGTGGGACCCTGGAAGCGGGCTGGGTCCTCGACCGTCGACCAGATGTGCTTGGGCATGATGGGGAACCCGAACGTCCCGGCGACGTCGTTGAGAAAGCTCGGCCGAACCGTCGCGAGGGTGATCACGACTGTGCGGGGATCGGCCGCCGTCACCGATTCGATGTAGTTGACCCCCTGCGCCGCCCCCGTCGCGCTGCCCGGGCCCTTGAGGTTGTAGTCGAAGGTGAAGACCACGTCGTCGGCAGTGACCGGCGTACCGTCGTGGAACCTGGCGTTTTCGTGGAGCTGGAAGGTCCACGTCTTGCCGTCGGGAGTCGACTGCCACGACCTGGCCAACCAGGGCTTCGGGGTGCCGGTCACGTCGGGGAAGGCCAGCGTGTCGAAGATGTAGGTGCTGATGAGTCGGCCCGGCCCCCGGATGGCGCCGTAAGGCGTGGGATAGCCACCACTCTGCGTGCTCGCGGCCCGCCGCAGGATCACACGCTCCTGCTGGCCGGGCACACTCGTGTCGGCGCCCTGGCCGGCCTCGTCGCCGTCCCCCCCGCCGCAGGCGGCCATTCCCAGCGCGGCGACGCACACAGCCAGGACGATCCGGATTCGTCGGGTGAACACGCTCGACTCCCTCCCATCACGATCGCACGCAACGCGCCGTGCTGAGGATATCGACGGGCGGGGAGAGGCTTCGACTGGTCCCTATCCGCGAGCTCGCACTAGGAGACCAGTGGGACGGGCACGGCGAAGCTTTCAACCACGGTTCGCGCCGACCTTCACCCCGTCGCCCGAGATTCTCCCTCTCCCCCACCAACCGGAGCGATCCCAAGGTCGACATAGGTGAGCAGCGGGCGGTAGGGGATGGCCAGCTCGGCGAAGATCGCCGAGGTGGCCGGTCCCCGGTCCACGACGGCGGTGACGCCGACCACCTCGGCCCCCGTCTGGCGAACGGCGTGGAACGCCTCGAGGATCGACCCGCCCCGGGTCACGACGTCGTCGACGAGCAGCACCTTCACCCCTTGGCCCAGCTGGGCCCCCTCGATGCGGCTCTTGGTCCCATGGTCCTTTTCCTGCTTGCGGACCACGAACCAGGACCGGTCGGCGAGCACGGCCACCGTGTGCGAGAACTGGTCAGCACCCAAGGTGAGCCCTCCGACGGCATCGAAATGCCACCCCTGCTCCTCCACCAGACGCAGAAGCGCCTCGCCGGCCAGCCGGAGGTGCGATCCCTTGGCGAAGGCCCGCTTCCCGTCGATGTAGTCGCGGCTCCAGTCGCCCGACGCCAGCTTCACCGGCTGCTCGAGCTGCAGGTGGCCCTTCGCCAGGATGATCGTGGCGACCGCTTGCTTGAGCTCGGAAAGTGTCATGTCCTGCCGATCCTCCCACGCCGGATCGCCCCGGCGCGCCATTCTCCGAACATTCTCAACCAAATGGTTGAAAAGGCCCGCCTCGGCGCGTATCTTGTTGTCAACCGGATGGTTGAATACGAAGGAGGAAGGACGTGGCGGGTGACCAGCTCTCCCGGGTGTTCGCCGCCTTGGCCGATCCGACCCGGAGGGACATGGTGGCGAGGCTCGCAGTGGGCGACGCCACCGTGAACGAGCTCGCCGCACCGTACGACGTGAGCCTCCAGGCTGTCTCCAAGCACCTCAAAGTGCTCGAGGAGGCGGGCCTGGTGAGCCGGAGCCGGGAGGCGCAGCGCCGCCCGGTCCATCTCGAGGCGGAGGTTTTCGACTTGATGACCAAGTGGATCGAGCGATACCGGCAGCAGGCCGAGGAGCGCTATCGCCGCCTCGACGACGTCCTCCGGTCCATGCCGGATGACGTCGAAGCGACATCGCAAACAGAGCGAACCAAGACCGAGAAAGGAGCACAGAGATGAACACGACCAGCACCCGCGAAACCCAGATCACCGCTGACCCCAACGTCCCGCTCATCAGAATTGTCCGGGAGTTCGACGCCCCGCCCGAGAAGGTGTTCCGGGCCCACACCGATCCCGAGCTCGTCGTCCAGTGGCTCGGGCCGCGCAACACCCAGATGCGGATCGACCACTACGACTGCCGCACGGGCGGGTCCTACCGCTACGTGCACACCAGCGACGGCAACGAGTACGGCTTCCACGGCTGCTTCCACGAGGTGCGCCCGTCCGAGCTCATCATCCAGACCTTCACCTTCGAGGGTGATCCCGACGGCGTGGCCCTGGAGCGCCTGGTCCTCGAAGACCTCGGCAATGGTCGCACCCGCCTCACCGCCACCTCGCTGGTCGAGTCGTTCGAGGGACGAGACGCGGTCCTCGCCAGCGGGATGGAGTACGGAATCCGGGAGAGCTACGAGCGGCTCGACGACCTCCTGGCCGGCTGACCCTCGGGACGTGCGCGGAGGGGGGTCGCATGGGGCGATCCCCCTGAGGCCAGGCGATCAGGAAAGAGGGTGCTGTCGGGCCTCGCGACCCGAGCCGGACACGTAGGGTACGCAGCGAATGACGTTTCCGCTCGAGCTACGCGCGCTGCACCCCGACATCGAACCGCTGGCGTTCCTCCTCGGGACGTGGTCGGGTTCGGGTCACGGCGAGTACCCAACGATCGAGTCGTTCGACTACGAGGAGACGGTCACCTTCGCCCACAGCGGCAAGGCCTTCCTCACCTACGCCCAGCGCACCAGGCATTCCGTCGACCAACGGCCCTTGCACGCGGAGACGGGCTACTGGCGACTTCCGGCGCCCGGCGCGGTCGAGCTCGTTCTGGTCCATCCGACCGGGGTTGTCGAGGTTGACGAAGGAACGTTGAGGGGTTCAGCCATCGAGTTGCGCTCGACCACGGTGGCCCGCACGTCGTCGGCGAAGGAGGTGACGGCCATTGAGCGGGAGTTCATGGTCGATGGGGACGTGCTCCGCTATGTCCTGCGC
>JALZEC010000463.1 GCA_030862235.1 Actinomycetota bacterium
ACGCTCGCCCTGGCGGAGCGTGCCTGGGTGGCAAACGGGGTACGAAACGGCCATGAACATCAACCGGATCCTGCTCATCGTTTCCGTCGTGCTGTTCGCCCTCGTGGCCATCTCGGCGTTCAGCGACGACATCAACCTCAACGAGATCGGGTGGCTCGCCCTCGGTCTCACTGCGTACGCCGCATCCCACCTGACGTTCGCCACGGTTGGCACATTCGGGGGCGGCGCGCGGCGCCGGCGGGTCGGCAACGCGCTGTAGAGGACTTCGGCTCCGCCAGGGTCGGTCCTCCCCGCTGAGCTCCAAGTGCTCCCCGGGCGGTCGGATCCAGCCGGCCGCTCGGGGCTTTCTCTGGACCTGCCTCTAGTCTTCGACGTCGGCGGCACGAGCGCGTAGTGCGCGCTCGATCCCGTCCTTACCTTCGAGGAGGATGCGCCGGATGGGCCCGGGAAGGGACTCGTCGGCCAGCGCTCGATCGGTTGTCGCCACGATGCTGGGATCGACCAGCGACCGGGGGTACAGGCCGCTGATGAGGGCGAGTGCCTCCTCCCTGTGACGGGTCGCCCACCACTCGGTCAGCAGTGAGAAGTACGGGTCGACGTACGGTCGCAGCAGGTCGTCCTGGCGCCACTGCGAGAACCCTCCGGCGACCGCCCGCATCATGGCGACGGTGAGACGCTCCTCGGTGAGCCGAGCCCACGCCGCCGCCTTGTCCTCGGCTGCCGGCCGCGCCGCCCGCGCCGACGCCGCCCGGCGCTGGCCGATGTCGGTCGGGTCGTTCTTCTCTTCGGCGTCGATCAGCGCGCCGTCGTCGTCGGCTCCGTGGGAGGCCAACGTTCCCACGATGTCCCATCGCAGGTCGGTGTCGACCTTGAGCCCTTCCACGTCGATGGACCCGTCCAGCAGGCCCCGGGCCCATGCCAGGTCCTCCGGCGTGTCGCCCGCACCGAGCAGGCCACGGGCCCAGACGAGCTGGCGGTCGCTACCCGGCTCCGCCCCTTCGAGCCCGACGCGCGCGGCTACGGCAAGCTGTGCCCGCGCCGCCGGCACGTTTGCCGGGTCGCCGTAGGCGTCGACGCCGGCCAGAGCCTGGCCGAGAAGCCGCTGCAGGGTGCTGTCGTCGTCCTCCATGGGGGCGTGGGAGATCACCAGCTGGACGTAGCGCCGGGTCGGCAGCTCGCCGTCGCGAACCATGTCCCAGGCGGCACCCCAGCACATGGTGCGGGCGAGGGGCTCGAGGACGCGGCCGAGATACCCGGCGAGGGTGTCGAGGGAACGGATGTCGAGGCGGACTTTGGCATACGTCAGGTCGTCGTCATTGAGCAGCAGGAGGTCGGGCTGCTTCTCGCCGACGAGCTCCACGACGTCGGTCCGCTCGCCGACCACGTCGATCTCGACGCGGCTGCGTCGTGCGAGCCCTTCCTCGCCCAGGTCGTAGAGGCCAACCGCGACTCGGTGGGATCGGAGCGTGGGCTGACTGGGCGCCGCGTCCTGGAGGATCGAGAACGACGTGTATGCACCCTGGCTGTCAAGCTCGAAGGCGGCCCGGAGGGTGTTGACGCCCGCCGTCTCCAGCCATTCCTTGGACCAGATCTCCAGGTCGCGTCCACTGGTGTCCTCCAGGGCGGCCAGGAAGTCGCTGAGCTCGGCGTTCTCCCACTGGTGCTGCTGGAAGTAGTTCCTGACACCCGATACGAAGGCGTCCTGGCCCACCCAGGACACGAGCTGCTTGAGGACAGACGCCCCCTTGTTGTACGTGATGCCGTCGAAGTGGAGCCGGACCGAGTCGGTGTCCACGATGTCGGCGGAGATGGGGTGCGTGGAGGGCAGCTGATCCTGGCTGAGGGCACCGGCCTTCGTGCCCAGGGCGAAGCGCACCCAGCTGTTGCGGAACCGGGTGGCCTCGGCCAGGGCGTGGCTCGCCATGTAGGTGGCAAAGCTCTCGTTCAGCCACAGGTCGTCACACCAGCGCATGGTCACCAGGTCGCCGAACCACATGTGGGCCATCTCGTGCAGGAGGGTGTTGGCCCGCCCCTCGCGCGCCGCCTCCGTGACCCGGGAGCGGAAGACCATGTACTCGTTGAAGGTCACGCACCCCGGGTTCTCCATCGCCCCGAAGTTGAACTCGGGGACGAACAGCTGGTCGTACTTGTCGAACGGATACGGGTAGCCGAACTCCGCCTGAAAGAAGTCGAGGCCTTGGCGGGTCAGCTCGAAGAGCTCGTCGGGGTCCAGGTACTGGCGCAGCGAGGCCCGGCAGTAGAGCCCGAGGTCCAGCTCGCCGTACCGATCCTTGACGAACTCATACGGCCCGGCGACGAGGGCGATGAGGTAGGTCGAGAGGGGAGGAGTGGGTTCGAAACGCCAGAGACCGGCCTCTTGGCTCGCCACCGGCATGTTGCTCACCACCACCCAGTCCTCGGGGGCCCGCACCGTGAGGCTGAACTCGCCCTTCAGGTCGGGCTGGTCGAAGCACGTGAAGACCCGGTGGGCGTCGAAGGGCTCGAACTGTGTGTGGAGGTACACCGCCCCGTCCGTGGGGTCGACCATGCGGTGCATGCCGACGCCGGTGTGCTGGTAGGCGCAGTCGGCGACGACGTGCAGCTCGTTGTTGGGCCGCGAGCCCCGCAGC
>JALZEC010000018.1 GCA_030862235.1 Actinomycetota bacterium
GAGAGAGAAGGTTTAAGTGCTAGACGTCAATAACTTCGATCAGCTTCGTATTGCGCTTGCTACCGCGGATTCGATTCGTACGTGGTCGAACGGTGAGGTGAAGAAGCCGGAGACCATCAACTACCGGACGCTGAAGCCTGAGAAGGACGGGCTGTTCTGCGAGAAGATCTTCGGTCCGACCAAGGACTGGGAGTGCTACTGCGGGAAGTACAAGCGCGTCCGGTTCAAGGGGATCATCTGCGAGCGGTGTGGCGTCGAGGTCACCCGCTCGAAGGTGCGCCGGGAGCGGATGGGGCACATCGAGCTGGCCGCTCCCGTTGTCCACATCTGGTACCTGCGGGGTACCCGGAGCTGGCTGGCCTACCTGCTCATGGGCACCGAGCCCCGTGAGGAGCTGAAGGCCAAGCAGCTCGAGAAGGTCATCTACTTCGCCGCCAACCTCGTCACTTGGGTGGACGAGGAGCGCCGCCACGCCGACCTGCCCGAGCTCGAGGCCGAGCTGGCGGAGGAGCTGGCCGAGATCGAGCGCTCGCGCGACCTCGACATCGACCGCCGGTTCAAGCAGCTCGAGGATGAGGTCGCCGAGCTGGAGGCGGGCGGGGCCAAGGAGTCGGAGATCAAGGCCCGTCAGCGCATGGCGGAGAAGGAAGTGGCCCAGATCCGCGAGCGGGCCCAGGCCGAGCTCGACCTGGCCCGGCGCGCCTTCGACGAGTTCCGTGACCTGTTCGCCCGCAAGATCATCGAGGACGAGCTGGTCTGGCGGCAGCTGCGCGACCGCTACGGCGACTACTTCCGGGGCGGCATGGGGGCCGACGCCATCGCCCAGCTGATCGCCGAAATCGACTTCGACTCGGAGGAGATCAAGCTCCGGGAGATGATCGACGCCACCGACGGCCGGCGTCCGCTGAGCGCGCAGCGCAAGCAGAAGGCGATCAAGCGGCTGAAGATCGTCTCCGCCTTCAACCGTCGCGATGAGAACACCGGCCGTCGGGTCAACGAGCCCTCGGCCATGATCCTCGACGCCGTCCCCGTCATCCCGCCCGACCTTCGGCCAATGGTCCAGCTCGACGGTGGCCGGTTCGCCACGTCCGACCTCAACGACCTCTACCGCCGGGTCATCAACCGGAACAACCGGCTGAAGCGGCTCCTCGACCTGGGTGCGCCCGAGATCATCGTTAACAACGAGAAGCGGATGCTCCAGGAGGCGGTCGACGCCCTCTTCGACAACGGCCGCCGTGGCCGTCCTGTCACCGGGCCGGGCAACCGCCCCCTCAAGTCCCTGTCCGACATGCTCAAGGGCAAGCAGGGCCGGTTCCGCCAGAACCTGCTGGGCAAGCGGGTCGACTACTCGGGCCGATCCGTGATCGTGGCGGGCCCCACCCTCAAGCTGCACCAGTGCGGCCTGCCCAAGCTCATGGCTTTGGAGCTCTTCAAGCCGTTCGTCATGAAGCGGTTGGTCGACACCGAGATGGCCCAGAACATCAAGTCGGCCAAGCGGATGGTGGAACGCCGCCGCCCCCAAGTGTGGGACGTCCTCGAGGAGGTCATCAAGGAGCACCCGGTCCTGCTCAACCGGGCGCCCACGCTCCACCGACTGGGCATCCAGGCCTTCGAGCCGATCCTGGTCGAGGGCAAGGCGATCCAGATCCACCCGCTGGTGTGCGCCGCCTTCAACGCCGACTTCGACGGCGACCAGATGGCCGTGCACCTGCCCCTGTCGGCCGAGGCGCAGGCCGAGGCCCGCATCCTCATGCTCTCGGCCAACAACGTCCTGTCCCCGGCCCACGGCCGCCCGCTGTCGGTGCCCAGCCAGGACATGGTGATCGGCATCTACTACCTGACCGAGCTGGTCGAGGGAGCCAAGGGCGAAGGCCGCAAGTTCCGCCACGACTGGGAGGTCGAGCAGGCCTACGACAACGGCGACCTCTCCCTCCACGCCCGCATCCAGGTGCAGACGGGCGAGGTCGACGAGGAGGGCAAGCCCCAGTACCGCTCGACCACCGCCGGCCGCCTCTTCCTGGAAGGGGCTCTGCCGGATGACTTCACAGCCAACTACGGCCACATCACCGTCGCCGCCAAGAAGCGGCACGTCACGGACATGGTCGAGAAGCTGGTGAACGAGTACCCCAAGGCCGTGGTGGCCCAGACCCTGGACGCCATCAAGGACCTGGGGTTCCGCTTCGCCAGCCAGTCCGGCCTGACCATCTCCATGGACGACGTGAAGACGCCAGGGGAGAAGCAGCACATCCTTGACCGCACCGAGAAGGAAGCGGAGAAGGTCGAGAGCCAGTTCCGCAGGGGCATCATCACCGACGACGAGCGGCGCCAGAAGGAAGTCGAGATCTGGACCAACGCCACCCAGGAAGTCCGGCGGGCCATGGAGCGCACGCTGGGCGCCATCTCCTTCAACCCCATCGACATGATGGTGGGGTCGGGCGCCCGAGGAAACGTCATGCAGGTGACCCAGATCGCCGGTATGCGAGGCCTGGTGGCCAACCCCCGCGGTGAGATCATCCCCCGTCCGATCAAGAGCAACTTCCGTGAGGGTCTCTCGGTGCTGGAGTACTTCATCTCCACCCACGGGGCCCGGAAGGGTCTGGCCGACACCGCCCTCCGGACCGCCGACTCGGGCTACCTGACTCGGCGTCTGGTGGACGTCGCCCAGGAGCTCATCATCCGCGAGCACGACTGCGGCACCGCCCGGGGCATCTGGCTCGAGAACGTCAAGACCGACGATCCCGGCCGCCGCTACAACCTCGACACGCGGCTGTTCGGCCGGGTGCTGTCCGAGGGCATCACGCTTTCCACCGGTGACGAGCTGCCCGCCGGGACCCAGGTCGGGGAGGCCGAGGTCAAGTTGCTGCGTGACGACCCGAACATCAGCCGGGTGCGAGTCCGCTCCCCGCTCAACTGCGAGGCCACCGTCGGCGTATGCGCCCTGTGCTACGGGCGCTCGATGGCCACCGGCAACCTCATCGAGATGGGCGAGGCGGTGGGGGTCATCGCCGCGCAGTCCATCGGTGAGCCCGGTACCCAGCTGACCATGCGGACCTTCCACACGGGTGGTATCGCCGAGACCGACATCACCCACGGTCTGCCCCGTGTGGTCGAGCTGTTCGAGGCCCGTACCCCCAAGGGCAAGGCCGTCCTCGCCCGCACCTCCGGCGTCGTCCGCATGGTCGACGACGAGGTGAAAGGCAGGACGATCACGATCGTGGGGGACGACGGCAGCGAGGACAGCTACCCGATCTCGCAGCGGGACATGGCCCGCATGCTGGTCAAGGACGGCCAGGAGGTTGCCGCCGGCGACGCCCTGGTCGAAGGCCCCAAGGACCCGAAGGAGCTGCTCGAGATCAAGGGCATCCGGGAGACCCAGCAGTACCTGGTCGACCAGGTCCAGCGGGTGTACCGGGAGCAGGGCGTGTCGATCCACGACAAGCACATCGAGCTGATCGTCCGCCAGATGCTGCGGCGGGTCTCGGTCGCCGAGCCCGGCGACTCCGGCTTCCTGCCGGGCGAGCGGGTCGACGCCCGGGTCTACGCCGAGGTCAACCGCACCCTCGTGCAGGAAGGCAAGACCCCGGCCGAGGGCCGTCCCGAGCTGATGGGGATCACCAAGGCGTCGCTGGCCACGGATTCGTGGCTCTCGGCTGCCTCGTTCCAGGAGACCACCCGAGTGCTGACCGAGGCTGCCATCGAGGGCAAGCGCGACCAGCTCCTGGGCCTCAAGGAGAACATCATCATCGGCAAGCTCATCCCCGCCGGCACCGGCATGACCCGCTACCGGGCGCTCGACATCCAGGCGCCCGAGTACGAGCCGCTCCAGTACTACTCGTCGGACACCGACCAGGACCTGGCTGCCTGGCTGGCCAACCTGGGCTCCGACGGAGGCGGCGACGGCGCCGCCGCTGGCGGCGATGGCCTCGAGAGCGCCGGCTACTTCGCCGGCAACCCGGAAGACGCCGCCGGCTGACGTTCTGGACGCCGCGATTTTGCGGCGTCCAAGCCACTTGCGGAGTCGAACCCACCTATTCCGGTCGGTTCGACTCCGGAGAACGAGGCCGTCCGGCGACCGGTCCCAAACCCGCTAGGATGAATCGGTCGGCCTCCGCCGGCTGTTTTTTCACGTACTGATGCCCACGATCGCCCAACTCGTCCGCAAAGGCCGCGAGTCCAAGGTCACCAAGACCAAGACGCCGGCCCTCCGGGGCGCCCCTCAGCGCCGCGGGGTCTGCACGCGCGTCTACACCCACACCCCGAAGAAGCCCAACTCGGCTCTCCGCAAGGTGGCTCGGGTGCGCTTGACCACGGGTCAGGAGGTCACCGCCTACATCCCCGGCGTGGGGCACAACCTGCAGGAGCACTCGATCGTGCTCGTGCGTGGCGGGCGCGTGAAGGACCTGCCGGGCGTCCGCTACAAGATCATCCGCGGCGTGCTTGACGCCTCTGGCGTCCGCGACCGCAAGCAGGCACGCAGCCGTTACGGCGCAAAGAAGGAAGGCTGAGCAATGCCGCGCAAGGGACCCCCGCCGCGTCGCGACCTCATGCCCGACCCCATCTACCGGTCGGTGCTCGTCACGCAGGTCGTGAACAAGATCTTGCAGCGGGGCAAGCGCAGCCTGGCCGAGCGCACCGTGTACAAGGCCCTCGACATCGTGCACGAGCGCACCGGTCAGGAGCCGCTGGCCGCCCTCAAGAAGGCGATCGAGAACGTCAAGCCGCAGCTCGAGGTCAAGAGCCGCCGCGTCGGCGGTGCGACCTACCAGGTACCGGTCGAGGTCCGTCCCCGCCGGGCGACCACGCTCGCCATCCGCTGGCTCATCGGCTACGCCCGCCAGCGCCGCGAGCGGAGCATGGCCGAGCGGCTCGCCGGTGAGCTGATGGACGCGATGAACGGCACGGGCACCACCGTCAAGCGCCGGGACGACGTCCACAAGATGGCCGAGTCGAACAAGGCCTTCGCGCACTACAGGTGGTAGTCAGCTCGGAGGGGGCGCAGTCAGCCTCCTTCGAGCTCCCCTGATCCAGCGGGCTGGCGTCCCGCGCCGTTTAGACGGCTGCCGTAACGGTCACCTTACGTAGAGAGAAAGTCATGGCTGAAGCACCTGTCATCCGAGAGTTTCCGCTGGCCCGGACCCGCAACATCGGGATCATGGCCCACATCGACGCGGGCAAGACCACGACGACGGAGCGGATCCTCTACTACACCGGCAAGACCTACAAGATCGGTGAGGTGCACGAAGGCGCCGCAGTCATGGACTGGATGGTCCAAGAGCAGGAGCGCGGCATCACCATCACGTCCGCGGCGACGACGTGCCGGTGGAAGGACACCTGGATCAACATCATCGACACCCCGGGCCACGTCGACTTCACCATCGAGGTGGAGCGATCCCTCCGGGTGCTGGACGGGGCGGTGGCGGTGTTCGACGCGGTCGCAGGCGTCGAGCCGCAGACGGAGACAGTGTGGCGTCAGGCCAACAAGTACAACGTCCCCCGCATCTGCTTCATCAACAAGATGGACCGCATCGGTGCCGACTTCTTCCGGTCGGTTGACATGATCCAGAACCGGCTGGACGCCAACCCCGCCGTCGTCCAGATCCCCATCGGCGCCGAAGGCCACTTCCGGGGCATGATCGACCTGATCGGCCTCAAGGCCCTTGTCTGGGAAGAAGGCATGGGCGAGAAGTGGCAGGTGCTGGACATCCCCGATGAGTTCCAGGCCGACGCCGAGAAATGGCGGAACCGGCTGATCGACGTCCTCACCCATCACGACGACCACCTGATGGAGAAGTACCTCGAGGACGAAGACGTGACCGCCGACGAGCTGCGCCGCTCCATCCGCGTCGCCACCCTGTCCAGCGCAGTCGTGCCCGTCCTGTGCGGGTCGGCCTTCCGCAACAAGGGCGTGCAGCCCCTGCTCGACGCGGTGGTCGACTTCCTACCCAGCCCCCTTGACCTTCCGCCGGTGAAGGGCCTCGACCTCAAGCGCATCGAGGAGCTGGAGCGTCCGCCCGAGGACCGCGCGCCTTTCTCGGCCTTGGCCTTCAAGATCATGAGCGACCCGCACGTCGGCAAGCTCACCTACTTCCGGGTCTACTCGGGCACGCTCCGCAAGGGGCAAGCCGTCCTGAACTCGACGAAGGACCGCAAGGAGCGAGTCGGCCGCATCCTCCAGATGCACGCCAACCACCGGGAGGACAAGGACGCGGTCTTCACCGGCGACATCGTCGCCGCCGTCGGTCTCAAGCAGACCACCACCGGGGACACACTCTGCGACCCGGACACTCCGATCATCCTGGAGGCCCTCGAGTTCCCCGAGCCGGTCATCCACGTGGCCATCGAGCCGAAGACGAAAGCCGACCAGGACAAGCTGGCCGACGCCCTCATGCGCCTTTCCGACGAGGACCCCACCTTCCAGCGCCACACGGACGAGGAGACGGGCCAGACGATCATCGCCGGCATGGGGGAGCTGCACCTCGAGGTGCTGGTCGACCGCATGCTGCGCGAGTTCCGGGTCGACGCTCACGTCGGCAAGCCCCAGGTGGCCTACCGCGAGACGATCAATATCCCCGTCCGGGGCGTCGAGGAGCGGTACGTCCGTCAGTCGGGTGGCCGGGGCCAGTACGGCCACGTCATCATCAACCTCGAGCCCACCGGGCCTGGGGGCGGGTACGAGTTCTGCGACAAGATCGTCGGCGGGATCATCCCCAAGGAGTACATCCCGGCCGTCGACGCCGGCATCCAGGAAGCGATGCAGAACGGCGTGCTGGCCGGCTACCAGATGGTCGACATTCGGGCGACCCTGGTCGGGGGCTCCTACCACGAGGTCGACTCCTCGGAGATAGCGTTCCGCATCGCCGGCTCGCTGGCGTTCAAGAAGGCGGCCCGCCAGGCCCGGCCCGTCCTGCTCGAGCCGATCATGGGCGTCGAGGTGGTGACCCCCGAGGACTACATGGGGGACGTCATAGGCGATCTGTCCAGCCGGCGGGGTCGTGTGGAGGGCATGGAGCAGCGGGGTTCCAGCCAGGTGATCCGGGCTCAGGTTCCGCTCGCTGACATGTTCGGCTACGCTACGGATCTGCGCTCGCGCACGCAGGGACGCGCGACGTACACGATGCAGTTCCACTCCTACCAAGACGTGCCTGAGTCGATCTCCCGCGAGATCATCGCCCGGGTGCGGGGGGAGTAGGCGGTCCGAAAGACAATCTGAGCAGCCGGGGCGCTGTCGGCCCCGAGGCGCCGAGTCGGGGCCGGGGCCCCGCCGGGAGGAAACCACATGGCCAAGCAGAAGTTCGAGCGCTCGAAGCCCCACATCAACATCGGCACCATGGGCCATATCGACCATGGCAAGACCACGTTGACTGCGGCCATCACCAAGGTTCTACACGAGCAGAATCCCAAAGTCGCCTACACCTCCTTCGACCAGATCGACAAGGCGCCCGAGGAGAAGGCCCGGGGCATCACCATCCAGATCGCCCACGTGGAGTACGAGACGAACAAGCGTCACTACGCCCACGTCGACATGCCCGGCCACGCCGACTACATCAAGAACATGATCACCGGCGCGGCCCAGGTGGACGGCGCCATCCTGGTCGTGTCCGCCCCCGACGGCCCCATGCCCCAGACCCGTGAGCACGTGCTGCTCGCCCGTCAGGTGGGCGTCCCGTACATCGTCGTCGCCCTCAACAAGGCCGACGCCATGGACGACGAGGAGCTGCTCGACCTGGTCGAGCTCGAGGTCCGCGAGCTGCTCACCGAGTACGAGTTCCCTGGAGACGACTGCCCGGTGGTTCGCGTCTCGGCCCTCAGGGCGCTCGAGGGCGACCCCCAGTGGATACCGGGCATCAACGAGCTGATGGACGCGGTGGACAACTACATCCCCGAGCCGATTCGTGACATCGACAAGCCCTTCCTCATGCCCATCGAGGACGTGTTCTCGATCACCGGTCGAGGCACCGTCGTCACTGGACGGGTCGAGCAGGGGATCGTCAAGGTCGGCGACCAGGTCGAGATCGTGGGCATCCGGCCCACCCAGACCACGGTCTGCACCGGCGTCGAGATGTTCCGCAAGCTCCTCGACGAGGGGCGGGCCGGCGACAACATCGGCATCCTCCTGCGGGGCACGAAGAAGGAAGACGTCGAGCGGGGCCAGGTTGTGTGCAAGCCCAAGTCGATCACGCCCCACACCGTCTTCGAGGCCCAGGTCTACGTCCTCAAGAAGGAGGAGGGTGGCCGCCACACTCCCTTCTTCCAGAATTACCGCCCGCAGTTCTACTTCCGGACCACCGATGTGACCGGCCAGATCACCCTGCCCGAAGGCACCGAGATGGTCATGCCCGGTGACAACACGCCGATGAAGGTCGAGCTCATCCAGCCCATCGCCATGGACGAGGGCCTCCGCTTCGCCATCCGCGAGGGTGGCCGCACGGTCGGTGCTGGCCGTGTGACGAAGATCTTGCAGTAGTAGCGGCACATCCCATGGCGCAGAAGATCCGCATCCGGCTCAAGGCCTACGACCACGAGATCGTGGACCAGTCCACCAAGAAGATCGTCGAGACCGTCGTCCGCACGCAGGCCAAGGTGCGCGGTCCCGTTCCGCTGCCGACGGAGACCCACCGGTGGACGGTGATCCGCTCGCCGCACAAGGACAAGGACTCGCGCGAGCACTTCGAGATGCGGATCCACAAGCGGCTGCTCGACATCCTTGAGCCCAGCCCCAAGACGGTCGACTCGCTCCAGCGCCTGGACCTGCCGGCGGGCGTCGACATCGAGATCAAGATCCAGCAGGCCTGACCGGACCTTCGGCCCGGTCTCGGTGGGGCCTTGAGGCCTCGGGCCGGTGCCGCCTTCGGCCGCCTGCGTGAGGACGAGGTGCGGCCCCGAACCGGGCTTCCTGGGGGGCGGCTATACTCACTTCTCCGGGAGCTTTCGTTCCCACCGCTCTAGTCGACGTCCTTGGTCGCCGACGCGTCGGTACCCCGAGGCACAACCGATTCCGCTCCGCCAGCGAAACGCTGTGCGGAGCGTCCGCGTGAACAAACCTTCTCCCTCAAAACAGGCAGAGCTATGGCAACCAAGGCGATCGTCGGTGAAAAGGTCGGCATGACCCAGGTCTGGGACGACCAGAACCGGGCCATCCCGGTCACCTTGGTTCGGGTCTCCCCCTGTCGCGTGGTGCAGGTGAAGACGCCGGACAGCGACGGGTACAGCGCCCTGCAGGTCACGTTCGGTTCCAAGAAGCCGTCCCGGCTCAACAAGCCGGAGCTGGGTCACTACGCCAAGGCCGGGGTCGAGCCGGGCAAGAAGCTCCTCGAGCTGCGGGTGGACGACGCCGGCGCCTACCAGGTCGGGCAGGAGATCAAAGCCGACATCCTCAGCGCGGGCGAGCGGGTGGACGTGACCGCCGTCAGCCGCGGCAAGGGGTTCACCGGTGTCATGAAGCGCCACAACTTCGGCGGTCTGGGCGCCGCTCACGGCGCCCACAAGGTCCACCGGGCGCCCGGCGCAATCGGAGCGTGTGCGACCCCCAGCCGGGTCTTCAAGGGCACGAAGATGGCCGGACGCATGGGGAACCAGCAGGTGACGATCCTCAACCTGGAGGTGGTGGAGGCCGACGCCGACCGCGACCTGGTCCTGCTCCGCGGCGCGGTTCCCGGACCTCGCGGCGGGCTCGTCCTCATCCGCAACGCCGTCAAGAACGGCAAGGCCCCGGGCGGGGTGGTCTGAGATGCCGACCGTCGATGTTCGCTCGGTGACCGGCTCAGCGGTGGGCACCATCCGCTTGGACGACTCGGTGTTCGGGGTGGAGCCCAACGTGCCGGTGATGCACCAGGTCGTGACCGCCCAGCTGGCCGCTGCCCGCTCGGGCACGCAAAGCACCAAGACTCGGGCCGAGGTGCGAGGCGGTGGCCGCAAACCGTGGCGGCAGAAGGGATCCGGCCGGGCGCGCCAAGGCTCGGCTCGCGCTCCCCACTGGCGAGGCGGCGGCGTCGCCCTCGGCCCCAAGCCACGCGACTACCGCCAGCGGACGCCCAAGAAGATGATCCAGCTCGCGCTCCACTGCGCGCTCTCCGATCGGGCCTCGGAGGGACGGGTCGTCGTCGTCGACTCGTGGGGCTTTGACGCTCCCAAGACCAAGGACGCCAAGGCGGCGTTGGCCGCCCTCGGCGTGACCGGCAAGGTGCTGATCGTGCTCCAACCCGACGACGACGTGGTCGGCAAGTCCTTCCGCAACCTGCCCGACGTGAGCATCCTGATCAGTCCAGAGTTGAACGCCTACGACGTGTTGTGCAGCGACTGGGTCGTCTTCACCCGGGCGACCCTTCCCGGCGTCACCACCGACACTGCGTCCCCGTCGAGTGTCCCGGGCGGACCGGAGGGGCCGTCGGCCAGCACCGGTCGTGACTGGGACGCCCCGCTCGGAGCCGACAGCGAGGACCTCCGGTGAACGATCCCCGAGACGTCGTGCTCCGGCCGGTGGTGAGCGAGAAGTCCTACGGGCTCCTCGATCGCAACGTGTACACGTTCGTCGTCCACCCGTCGGCCACGAAGATCGAGATCCGGGACGCAGTGGAGGAGATCTTCAACGTCCGCGTCCTCGACGTGAACACCCTGAACCGGAAGGGCAAGCGCAAGCGGAACCGTCGTATGCCCACCTACGGGAAGCGGGCGGACACCAAGCGGGCGATCGTGACGCTGGCGCCCGGCAGCCGCATCGACCTGTTCGAGACCTGAGAGGCGACGACTCATGGCCCTTCGCAAGCGAAACCCCACGAGCGCCGGTCGCCGGTTCCAGACCGTCGCCGACTTCTCCGAGATCACCACCTCGACACCGGAGAAGTCGCTGCTCGCGCCCAAACCGGGCAGCGGGGGGCGCAACAACTACGGACGCAAGACGGGCCGGCACCGCGGCGGCCGCCACAAGCAGCGGTACCGCATGGTGGACTTCCGCCGGAACAAGGACGACATCCCGGCCAAGGTCGCGACGATCGAGTACGACCCCAACCGCAACGCTCGCATCGCCCTCCTCCACTACTACGACGGGGAGAAGCGGTACATCCTGGCTCCGGCCCGGTTGAAGGTGGGGGACGTGGTGCAAAGCGGCCAGAAGGCCGACATCCGTCCCGGCAACGCCCTTCCCCTCCGCTACATCCCGGTGGGCACGACCATCCACAACGTGGAGCTCAAGCCGGGCGGTGGCGGCAAGATGGCGCGCGGTGCCGGTTCCAGCATCCAGCTGGTGGCGAAGGAGGGTGACTTCGCCACACTCCGCCTGCCCAGCACCGAGATGCGGCGGGTACCCATCGACTGCCGGGCCACGGTGGGCGAGGTGGGGAACGCCGAGGCCGAACTGGTTTCGGTCGGGAAGGCGGGTCGCAACCGGTGGAAGGGCGTGCGGCCCCAGACTCGGGGCGTGGCCATGAACCCGGTTGACCACCCCCTGGGCGGTGGAGAAGGCAAGTCTTCGGGCGGTCGTCATCCGACGTCGCCATGGGGGAAGCCGGAAGGACGTACGCGCAACACCAGGAAGCCGTCCCAGCAGCTGATCGTGCGCCGGCGTCGGTCGCGCGGGGCGAGGAGGTAGCTCGGAAGATGAGCCGCAGCGTCAAGAAGGGACCGTTCGTGGACGACCACCTGCTGAAAAAGGTGGACGACCTGAACTCGCGCGGCGAGAAGCGGGTCATCAAGACCTGGTCCCGTCGCTCAACGATCATCCCCGACATGGTCGGCCACACCATCGCCGTCCACGACGGCCGCAAGCACGTCCCGGTCTACATCACCGAGGCGATGGTGGGTCACAAGCTCGGCGAGTTCGCGCTGACCCGCACCTTCCGTTACCACGCCGGCCAGGAACGGTCGGGGAGGCGGTGACGAGATGACCGGCCCCAAGCTCAACGAACGTCCCGTCCTCCGCACCCGCCCGGGACGCCCGGCCAAGGCGATCGACTCGACCTCCACGGGAAGCAAGGCGGTCGCTCGGTACGTCCGCATTTCCCCCTACAAGGTGCGGGAGGTGCTCGACCTCGTGCGCGGTCACGACGCCGAGCGGGCCGAGGAGATCCTGCGGTTCTGCGAGCGCGACGCCGCGTCGCTGGTGGCCAAGGTCCTCCGCTCGGCGGTCGCCAACGCCGAGCACAACCAGCAGCTTTCGGGCGAGGAGCTGTTCGTGTCGGCCTGCTACGCCGACGAGGGGCCGACGCTCAAGCGCTGGCGCCCCCGGGCTCGTGGCCGGGCGACACGCATCCGCAAGCGCACTTGCCACGTGACGATCATCGTGAGCCGTCTTCCCGAAGAAGAGCTGCGGAAGCGGCGGGCAGCGCGGGTGCCGGCCGCCGACCGTGACCGCCGTCGCCGCCGGGCCGGCGCCGGAGAACGGGACGCTCGTTGAGCTTGGGACCGGTCATCGCTATCTCCGGCCCGAGCGTTCCTGGCCGGCGTGGAACCGGAACGTGCGGGTAAGGGCGAACTCGCCCAGCTTGTGGCCGACCATGGCCTCGGT
>JALZEC010000045.1 GCA_030862235.1 Actinomycetota bacterium
CGCCGCTTCACCACATGGACCAGAAGAACTTCCTTCGGCTCCATCTCGACTCATCGGGGGAGCTGACCGTCTACCCGATCGGCATCGACCGCGTCGCCCGGCGCTGGGAGTTCGCTCCGGACGGCGCCCCTCACGAGCCATGGCTGGTCCCGGCCGAGGATGGGCCGAAACCCCATCTGATCGAACCACCGCTGGGGTTTCCCTGTCCCAAGTGACGGCGAGTGTGGCCGCCTCGGCCCGGTATCCGTCGGGGTGTGGTGAAATCGGTTTCGTGACAGTGGAGGGGACGACGTCGACGACGAGCGGCGCCAGGGCGGCACCGGAGTGGGACGGCTTCACCGTCCCCACCAAGTACTGGCACGCCTTGGACGACGGTCGGATCCAGTGTGACGTCTGTCCACGGGCGTGCAAGCTGCGCGAGGGTCAGCGGGGCCTGTGCTTCGTGCGGGCCCGCATCGACGACCAGGTCGTGCTGACGAGCTACGGCCGTTCCTCCGGGTTCTGCGTCGACCCCATCGAGAAGAAGCCGCTCAATCACTTCCTCCCCGGCAGCTCGGTGCTGTCGTTCGGCACCGCCGGGTGCAACCTGGCCTGCCGGTTCTGCCAGAACTGGGACATCTCGAAGTCCAAGGAGATCGACACCCTCGCCGATGCGGCTGCCCCTGAGGCCCTTGCCGCCGCCGCCGTTCGCCTCGGCTGCCGCAGCGTTGCCTTCACCTACAACGACCCGGTGATCTTCCACGAGTACGCCATCGACGTTGCCGATGCGTGCCACGAAGCCGGCGTCAAGGCGGTGGCGGTCACCGCCGGGTACGTGTGTCCGGAGCCGCGTGCCGAGTTCTACCAGCACATGGACGCGGCCAACGTCGACCTCAAGGCGTTCACCGAGGAGTTCTACCGCCACACCTGCGGGGGGCATCTGGAAGCGGTGAAGGACACGCTGCGTTATCTCCGTCACGAGACTTCGGTGTGGTTCGAGATCACCAACCTGCTCATCCCTGGTCTCAACGATTCGGACGCCGAGCTCGACGCCATGACCGCCTGGGTGGTCGACGATCTCGGCCCCGACGTGCCCATGCACTTCACCGCCTTTCATCCGGACTTCAAGCTCACCGACCGGCCACCGACCCCTCCCGAGACGCTCAGCCGAGCCCGCCGGATCGCGCTCGGCAACGGCGTCCGGTTCGTCTACACGGGCAACGTCTCCGACCCGGCGGGCTCGAGTACCTACTGCGCCGGGTGCGGCACGCGGCTGATAGAGCGGGACTGGTATGCCCTCGGGGAGTACCGGCTGACCGACGACGGCGTGTGCACGGTATGCGGGAGGCGGCTCCCGGGGTTGTTCGACGGACCGCCAGGCGACTGGGGCCGCCGGCGCGTGTCCGTCCGGCTCCGGAACTCCTAAGGGCGTGCAGGTCCGGCGCCCGGCGGTCGCTGGTTCGTTCTATCCCGCCGATCCCGACGCCCTGCGAGCAGCGGTGGAGACAGTGCTGCAGGGGGCTCGATCTCAGAAAGGTGCTGGCGCGCCGCCCAAAGCCGTCGTCGTCCCCCACGCCGGGTACCGCTTCTCCGCACCGGTGGCCGCCTCGGGCTACGCCCGCCTCAGCCCCCTTCGTGGGCGGATCGAACGGGCCGTCCTCCTGGGCCCCGCCCACCGAAGTCCGCAGACGCCCGTGGCCGCCCCGAGCGTCGACGCGTTCGAGACGCCGTTGGGCCTGCTCCCCCTGGACCGGCCGGCGCGCGACCAGCTCGTGGACGCCGGACTGGTCGTCATCGACGACCTGGCCCACGCCGCCGAACACAGCCTGGAGGTGCAGCTCCCGTTCGTTCAGATGACCCTCGGCGACGTTCGTGTGCTGCCGCTCGTTGTCGGGGACGTTTCCGCGATCGCGGTCGCCGCCGTGCTCGAGGTCGTGTGGGGCGGACCGGAGACGGTTGTCATCGTCAGCACGGACCTCAGCCACTATCACGAACACCACATCGCCGAGCAGCTCGACCGCCGCACGGCGCAAGCGGTGGTCGACAAGCGGCCGGGCGACATCGGTCCCCGCGACGCATGTGGCGTGGTTCCCCTACAGGCCCTGCTGCTCGCCGCCGCCCAGCGTCACCTTGACGTCGAGCTCCTCGACTTGCGCACCTCGGCCGACACCGCCGGTGGTCAGGGCGCCGTCGTGGGGTACGGGGCATTCGCCCTTGGTGCTCCAGACGCCGAAGTCGCGTCCTGAACTGCCCGACAATCGCCTCGCCAACAGTGGTGCCAGCCCCGCGGGATGAGGGGGGTCAGCACCCTTGGCGTAGATCACTGCCCGGGCCTAGGTTCGGGGCAGCCGACCGAGAGGGCGTGCCGCTTCAAGGAGTGACATGAAGACGATGATGACTCGACGGCGGATGCAGGTGGGGGTGCTCGCCGTCCTGGCCGTGCTGGCGGCCGGGTGCGGTGATGACGACGACGAGGCCACGACTCGGACGGTCACGGGCGCCGACTACGCCTTCCGGGGCCTTCCCACGGAGGTGAAGGCCGGCACGACGCTCGTCCTCACCAACGAGTCGCCCAGGGAGCTCCATGAGCTGGTTGCCATCCGGCTCCCTGACAACGAGAGGCGCCCGGTCTCCGAGCTGCTCAAGCTGCCCGAGCCCCAGCAGAACGCGATTTTCGGCCAAGGCCGGCCAGCCATGGTCTTGCTGGCCCCACCGAACAGGGCGCCGCAGATCCAGGCCGTGGGCAACGGGACGCTCACCGAGAAGGGTCGCTACGCCATCCTCTGCACCATCCCGGTCGGTGCCGACCCCAACGCCTATCTGAATGCCCCTCCTGGCGAGGGGCCGCCTCAGGTCGCAGGCGGCCCCCCTCACTTCGTGCAGGGCATGTTCGCCGAGCTCAAGGTGGAGTGAGCCATCCTCCTTCTCTGCGTTTGACGTGCATATAGCGCGGGGCAGAACTAGGCGAGCGGGGGCGAGCGGGGCGAGGAACGCCCCTTCGCGCTGCCGGCTCGTTTCAGCACATTGTCCAGCGCGCTCTGCATTCAACAGAGAAAGGGGAATCCATGAAGAGGTTGTGCCTTCTTCTGGGCTTGGCCTTGGCCGCGCCACTCGTCACAGCCGGTCCTGCGTCAGCCCAGCTGAACGGTGAGATCCGGATGACGATCCACACCCACAGCAACCCCGACCCGAACTGGCCGGGCCTCCTCTTCCCGAGTGACCGGCTGTCGTACAACTTCGTGGTGGGAGAGGACTTCAGCTACTCGTCCCGTACCTGCGGCGGGCCGGCTCCGTTCAACGACCTCGGTCTGAACTTCACCCCCAACTATCCGGGAGTGGACGACGACGCCGATTCCACGGCGCCGGTTCGCCATCGCGTCCAAGGCACCATCACCGCCGTGAGCCCGAACGGGAACGAGGGCTCCATCCAAGGGAAGATCACCACGGTGCTCTGCGCGCCGGGACCGAACGCGACGCAGGTGGAGACGGAGCATTCGATCGTCTCGTACTTCCACGCCCGCTTCCTGCGCATCTCCAACAACGCGCTGCAGGTCTGGGGTTCCTTCCAGATCTCGCCCACGGAGAGCACGGGCACCTTCAGAGACATGCAGGGCGGCGGTCGCCTGGAGGGCAGGTTCACCTGCCTGGGCCACCAGGGCAACCCGTCTCAGCCCAGCTGTGCTCAGCTCGGCTACTACACGGACTTTGTCGGCCACAGCGGTGATCCGACGCTTGGTCCGGGCCGGCTGCAGCCCGGTCTGGTGGGGACCTTCTACGACCCGACGATCCAGACCACCGGGTCGGCAGCCTGACCTGATCCCATCCCTACAGCCAACCGGTGGGCACTCCTGCGAGGAGTGCCCACCGGTTTCGCGCGCCACCCCGCCTCTTACCGCTTGCGGCTCCAGTAGACCTCCGTGCGGTAGGGCAGCTCGAACGTCGTCCTCCCGGCCAGGTCGGAGTGGGAGGCGGCGATCTCCCGGACCCGCTGGAGGACCTCCTCGCGTTCGCCCGGCGGAAGGGCGGCGATGAAGCTGATCGAGGCCACCCGGGCGAGGAGCGCCTCCAGATCCACCTCGACCGAATGCAGGAAGTGCCGGCCCTGCAGTGTCGTCATCCCCGTCGCCGTCTCGAACGCCGCCTGCCAGCGGCGATCCCGGTTGCCGGGCGTCGCTCCCCGACGCTCGTCCACGAGCGTCCAGATTTGTCGCACCCAGTCGTAGTCGCGGTCCGGGTTGTTCCAGATCAGGCCCAGTCCTCCGCCGGGGCGGAGCACGCGATGGATCTCGGCCAGCGCCTCGGTCCCGCGGAACCAGTGGAACGCCGTTGCCGCCACGACCGCGTCGGCGCACGTCGAGACCAGGGGAACCGCTTCCGCGGCGGCGCCGACCACTGGCGTATCGACGGCCGACGCCAGCTGGGCGCGCATGGCGGCCACCGGTTCCGTGGCCACCAGGAGCCCGACCGAGGGAGTGAGGAGCCGGGTGAACTTCCCGGTGCCGGCGCCGAGCTCGACGACGACGCTCCCCGGCCCCAGCCCCAGTTTGCGGCACAACCATTCGACCGCCTCCTGGGGGTAGGAGGGGCGCGCCCGTTCGTAGTCGTCGGCCGTGGCGTACCCCTGGGAGGCGGTCGGGTGGATCACGAGGAGCTGAAGCGGGCTCGGGAGATCGACGCCACGAGCACCACGGGAACGGTGACGCAGGCGCCGACCAGGAACAGGGCCGTGAACCGGTGGTCGCTGGCCAGCGGCGAGATCTGGATGTGGGCGATCGAGGCCCCGGTGAAGACGGCGGTGACGAACAACGACGTCGCCGTGCCGCGTGCTTCGGGAGCCACCTCAGTTGCCCACGTCTGGAGCGTCGAGTGCATGAACGAATAGCCCACGCCGATGAGGAGGCTGGCCAGCAGGATGTTGGGGATCGCCTGGGCGCTGGCGGCCACGAGAAAGGCGACGAGCAGGATCGAGCCGCCGATGCCGATCATCACGGGCGCCGGTACCCCTGCCTGCCGCAGGACGTACTTGACCAGCTGCAGCGCGCCGAACACGGCGACCCCGTAGACGGCGACGACGAGACCGGCCTCGGCGCTGGAGACGCCGTGCACCTGGAGCGCGGGTGCCAGGAAGGTGAGGAAGCCGAGCATCACCGCGCCTTCAGCGAGGGCCAGCAGCACCAGGAACACCGCCCACGGGCGGGCCAGCACGCGCCGTATCTGCACGAGGGGGCCGGCACCGGCGTCGGCGGGCAAGGACTCCGGCAACCGTCCGAGGGCGATGACGTCCAGCAGTGCCAGGGCGGCGGGGACGAGAAAGGCCACCCTCCAGGTCAGATAGCGGTCGAACAGGCCGGCGCCGACCGTGGCGGCCACGGTTCCCAGGGCTCCGGCGGCGAGGACATTGGCGATCACCTGCTGGCGCCGGCCGAAGGGCACCCGGTCGCCGACATACACCAACGAGGTGGGGAGGAGGGCGGCCACGAAGGCGGCCGCTACACCGCGGGCGATGACCAACGTGGCAAGGGTCGGGGCCGCCGCGGCCACGACGTTGGCGGCGACGATCCCGGCGAGCGCGCCCCTCATGACGCGGACCCTGCCCCAGCGGTCGGACAGGAACCCGTAGACGGGCTGGAGGACGCCGTACAGGAACAGGTAGAGGGTGGCGACGGCCGCCGCCGCTCCCAGAGACACGCCAAAGTCGGTGGCGATGCCGACGAGGATTGGCCCGATCAGAAAGCGGTCGCCGTAGGCGATGAGGGCGCCCAGGTAGAGCGGACCGAAGTTCTCGGTGAGCGGCGCGTCCTGATCTGGGCCGGCCTCGTCCGGCAGGCGCCTCACGGCTGCGGTCTCGAGCCCTGCCCCAGGCCGTCGCCGGGGGAGCGGCGCATGGTGGCTTGGACGTCGGCGAGAGCACCCGGAGGGAAGGGCTTCGTACCGCCCAGTGCGGCCGCGTTCAACTCGGCCCGGGCCGCTTCCTCGAGGGCGACGACGAGGGCGGCGGCGCGGGCCGGCGTCGTCGCGAAGGCCAGCAGTCCGTGATTGGCGAGCAGCAGGGCGCGGGGTGCGGGATGGGCGGCGAGTGTGCTCGTGATCCCTTCCAGGAGCGCAGGGGACCCGCGCGGCGCCCAGGGCGCGACCGGCACGTCGTCCGCCTGCCCGTGGCGAAGAAGGGCCTCGTAGCGACAGGGCAAGGGGTGGTGGGCCAAGGCGAACGCGGTCACGCCCGGCGAGTGGGTGTGCACGACGGCGCCCACCGCCTCTCCCATCCGGTAGACGGTGGTGTGCATGCCGATGATCTCTGCCACAGACTCCAGCACGTGGCCGTCCTCGACCACCCCGTCCAGTCGCACCAGGGCGAGGTCCTCGGCCCGGGGCAGGGTCGACATCCCGGCCCCGGTCAGCAGCAGGTGATCGGGCTCGACGCGGCAGCTGAAGTTCCCGTGGCCGGAGGAAGACATGACGCCGCTGCGGACGAGCGAGGCGCAGGCGTCGACGACGGCCTGGCGGGGACGGGCGTGGTTCAGCACAGCCGGGCTTCCTCCTCGATGGAGATGCGAGCCTCCCTGCCGTTGTCGCCCTCGAAGAACGCCCGCAGGACTGGCCGTCGCGGGTCGACCATCGACAGGATGAACACCCACAGCCCCGAGTCGCGGGCCAGGGCCGTGTCGAGGGCGGTGCAGGTGTCCCGGGTCGGGTCGTGAGGCCACGGCACCCGGTGCATGTGGTACGCGCCGACCAAGGCCGAGCCCGCCTCCTCCCAGCTCCGCTCGGCGGCGAGGACCTCACGTGGATCGGCCACCCATCCTCGGTGTTCGAACGGCGTCTCAGAGGGCACGGCCAGCTCCTCCATGAGCTGGTCGACGTCCGGCTGGAAGTCGGGGTGGTTGCGGAGGTTGTTGCGGAGGGGCACCACGTGGGTGACGGTGGCCCTCGTTCCCTCCACGCGCCCTCCCAGGAGCCCGTACGCCTTGGGGGCCTGCTCCTCCCCTGGGTACCACCGCCGTTCCAGCTTGCGGCGGCCGTGCCCGGCGATCGCCTGGTAGAGGCGCGGCGCCAGCACGATCTCGGCCACCGCCGTGTGTGGCGCCTCAGGCCTCTGCACGGGCTCCTCGGCGGCGCTCGAGACGCTTCTCGGCGACGGCCACGGCGGCGTCGACCAGGGCCGGCGCCGACCCGAGGTACTGCGCCGGGTCGAAGATGGCGTCCAGCTCATCGGCGGTGAAGAGGGTGGCGATCCGTGGCGTCTCTCGAACCGACTCCTGCAGCGACCGGCCCTCGCTCTGGGCGGCCTGGCTGAGCTCGTAGACGAGGGCGTGCGCGCTCTGCTTTCCGACATGACGGGCGAGGGCCAGCATGAGGGCCTCCGAGCAGATGCTGTCGGCCAGCCGGCGGGCCTGCTCGGCCATGTGGACGCGATCCACGGTCAGCCGGTCCAGGACGTCCGCGACCATCTGCAGGGCGGCGAGCGTGGAGTGGGAGACGTCAGCCACGGCCGGCCACTCGAGGCGGAGCGACCGCCCATCCCGCTCGTGCTCCCCGATCATGGCCTCGAGGGCCAGCCCGGCCGCCGAGCGGGCCAGCCGAGCCAGGACCACCACCTGCTCGCAGGACTCGGGGTTGCGCTTGTGGGGCATTGTCGAGCTGCCCACGTGCCCGAAGGTGAAGCGCTGGCCGATCTCCCCCAGCTCGGGACGGGACAGGATGCTGATCTCCTCGGCGATCCGCGCCAGGGTGGCGGTCACCATGGCCAGCGTGACGACGTACTCGGCCACTCGGTCCCGGGCCACGTGCCACCCGACGAGCGGGGCGCTGAGGCCGAGACGGCGGGCGAAGGACTCGAGCAGGGACGGCCCGGCCTCTCCGAACCCGGCCATCGTCCCCACCCCGCCCCCCAGCTGGGCGGCCAGGACTCGGCCGCGGGCGGCGTCCACCCGCTCGCACTGGCGCAGCAGCTCGTCGATCCACCCCGCCACCTTGAGCCCGAAGGTGGTGGGCAGAGCGGGACGGGCGTGCGTGCGACCGACCATCAACGTGTCCCGCTCGGCCTGCGCCACCTCCACCGAGCGGGCCACGATCGTGTCCATCGCGCTGTCCACCACGTCGAGGACGTCGCGCATCTCGAGCGCCTGACCGGTGTCCTGGATGTCCTGGGTGGTGGCCCCGAAGTGGACGTACTGGCCGGCGTCGCCGGCACACGCTTCCTGCAAGACGGTGAGCACGGCGACGAGGGAGTGGCTGGTGCGTCGGATCCCCTCGCTCACGGCCTCGAGGTCGAAGGATCCGGTCTCGGCGGCGGCGACGATGGCGTCGGCCGCTTCGGGCGGGATGAGGCCAAGCTCGGCCTCGCTCTGCGCGAGAGCGGCTTCGATGGCGATCCATCGGCGGATCCGGCAGTCGTCGCAGAAGATCCGCTTGCTGTCCGGCGTCGAGTAGTTGTGACCGTGGAAGCGGGAGTCGGCGATCTGGGCCCGCTGGTGGTTACAGGCGGACATCCCCAGCCTGCGTCTGCTCCCATCGCCCATAGGGCTTGCCCGGAGGTACGTCGTGTTGCGCCATGACGAGGGCCGCCTCCCGCGGGGTGATGCGTCGAGCCCGAGACAGTTCGAACACGTTAGCCACGAGCGCGCGCATCCTCGCTCCCAACCGCTCCAGGAACCCTTGAGGCGTGGGGCACCGTGGCGCACCGAAGAGGACGTCCATTGAGGCCGAGCCGCCGCAGCCACCGACGAAGTCGGGGACGACGAGGATGCCGCGGCGGTGTAGGAGGTCCTCGACGGAAGGCGCCAGGCCGAGGTTGGCGCCGACCACGACGGCGGCCACGTCCAGCCGCTCAGCCCGCTCCGCGTCCAGGGCGTCCTCGCAGGCGGCGAGGACGAGGACGTCGAGCGGCAGGTCGAAGAGCCGCTCGGGCGACGCCACCTCCACCGGGACGGCCGGCGGGTGGCCCCCTCTCCGGCGGGTCGACGGGTCGTCCGCCACGTCGTGGTCGGCCAGGTGATGCAGGCAGGTGTGCTCGTCGGTGACGGCCACGGGTGTGCACCCCGCCTCGGTCAGGGCCATCCCGGTGGCCCGACCCAGGGTCCCGAACCCCTGAATGCCGATCCGCGCCTCTCGCTCCCGCAGCCCGGCCTCGTCCATGGCGGCGAGGGCGGCGTGAGCCAGGGCGTGCCCTGCACGGCGGGCGCCGAGCGTCGCTCCGTCCACCTCCTGGTCGAGGAGCGCGATCCGGCAGCGGAAGTCCTCGTCGTCGAGGCCCTGGGCCCGGGCAATGGCCTGTTTGACCGAGAGGAGACCCAGGTCGTGGGCGCAGTCCTCGATCTCCGGCCAGCTCGTGCCCATATCGGGTCCGAGGGAGAGGCGGTCGAGGAGATGCGGCTTCAGGAACTCCAGGAAGCGGCGCATGGCCTCGTGCTTGCCCGGGCACCGCGGGTCGTAGGACAGGCCGGCCTTGGCTCCGTCGACCGCCAGCCCGAGGAGGCGCTCCTTGAGCTCCATCGTCTGGGCCAGCTTGGCCAGCGTGAGCGCGTCGAGCCCGGACTGGACGCGGAAGCCGCCGGCGGCAAGCCGGTGCCGCCGCCCCGAGAAGGCGAGATAGCCCGGGAACCCCTCGACGGGGTCGACGTAGGCGATGACCTCGGCGCCGGCGAGGACGTCGGACGGCGCGCTGGGAGCGGTGGCGGCTGGGCGCGGTGGCAACGGCCGAGGCACGTCGGCTACCCCGCGCCCCGGCCGGCCGCCCGGAGGGCGAATGCCGCTACGGGCAGGCGCCGACCGCCTCGCCGTAGCACTCGTCGCTCCCGGCGCCACCGTCGACCCGGTCGCTGTCCTCGCTCCCGGAGGCGATGTCGTTTCCTGCTCCGGCGGAGATGGCGTCCGAGCCTTGGTCCCCGAACAGCGTGTCGTTCCCGTCGTCACCAGAGAGGAAGTCGTTGCCGAAGCCGCCGAACACGATGTCGTTTCCCGGCCCCGCCGTGATCTGGTCGTCCCCACCACCGGCGTAGACGACGTCGTTGCCGCCGCCACCCACGATGCGGTCGGGGCCCGACGAGCCGCAGATGACGTCGTCGCCTTCGGTCCCGACGATCTGGCCGGATCCGGTGATGGTGCAGGGCAGGAGGCGGCTCCAGTCGCAGCGAGTCTCGTCCGCCGGGTGGTTGGTGATGTTCGTCTTCTGGCTCCCGTCGGAGGCGTTCATGCTGAAGACGTCGCTGGGGAACAGGCGGGACCACGCGATCTTCTGCCCGTCAGGAGACCAGGACGGGAAGACATCGAACACGTTGTCGGGTCCGGTCAGGCGGACCGGGTTCGACCCGTCGGCGTTGCTCCGGTAGATCTCGATCTGCGTGGCCGTCGGGCTGGGGAAATCCCGCCGGCTGTGGAACGTGAGCTGGCTCGCGTCCGGCGACCAGTGGGCGTGGGCGTCCTCACCGGGGGAGTTCGTGACGCGCGTCTGGACGTCGGCGTTGCCGTCGGCGTTGGCGTCGACGGGAACGAGGATGTAGATCTCGAAATTCAAGACGAGGGCGCCGCCGGCGTCCACGAAGCTGTCACGGTTGGTGGTGAAGGCGATGCGGTCGCCGGCGGGTGACCAGTGGGCGAAGCTGTCCTGGAAGTTGTTGTTGGTCATGCGCTGCTGGTTCGTCCCGTCGGCGTTCATCACCATGATCTCGAAGCTGCTGTGGCCCGGCCCCGGCGGCGCCGGGAAGCGGGCGCTGTGGAACGAGATCCGGCTTCCATCCGGGCTGAACTGTCCCGGCCGGTCCTCCCCGGGCGCGAACGTGAGCCGCTTCACGCCGCTGCCGTCCTGGTACATGGTGTAGAT